>NZ_CAXPXK010000122.1:0-4152 GCF_964221125.1 Alloalcanivorax sp. | reverse complement strand
CCACGTCCTCGATCAGGGCGGGGTCGAAGGGGTTACGGGCGATCAGGGCGCGGATGACGTCGGCGAGCAGGTCGTCCGGACGGACCGGCGCAAGGGCGCCGGCGTGGCGACCGAAGGGGGTGCGCAGACCGTCGTAGATGTAGGCGTCGAGCATGGTTCTCTCCGATAAGCTGCAAGCGGCAAGCTACAAGCTGCAAGCTGGCCGTGCCTCCGTCTTGCTTGAGGCTTGTAGCTTGGGGCTTGTAGCCGCCGAAGGCGCGTGTCCGCTAAGCGGAACACAATTCCGAAACTTGACGAAAAGCATAGGTCGTGACAGAGTTTGATGCAATACGCTGACTAAAACCAACGACAGAACAACGCCCATGATTCGCGACCAGGAAGTACTCAATCAGCTCGTCGATACCATCCACCGTTTCGTCCGCGACCGCCTGATTCCGGCGGAGCAATCCGTGGCCGAGAACGACGCCATTCCCGAGGACATCGCCCGGGAAATGAAAGAGATGGGTTTGTTCGGTTTGTCGATTCCCGAGGAGTACGGCGGCCTGGGCCTGACTATGGAAGAGGAAGCCCTGGTGGCGTTCGAGATCGGCCACACCTCGCCGGCGTTCCGCTCTTTCTTCGGCACCAATAACGGCATCGGTGCCCAGGGCATTCTGATCGACGGCACCGAAGAGCAGAAGCAGAAGTACGTGCCGCGCCTGGCCACCGGCGAAGTGATCAGCTCGTTCTGTCTGACCGAGCCGGACGTGGGCTCCGACGCGGCGAGCCTGAAGACCCGCGCGGACAAAGACGGCGACCACTACATTCTCAACGGCACCAAGCGTTACATCACCAACGGCCCGGAAGCCGGCCTGTACACGGTGATGGCGCGCACCGACCAGAACAACAAGGGCGCCGGCGGCATCACCGCCTTTATCGTGGAAGGCGACACGCCGGGGCTGATCCGCGGCAAGCCGGACGTGAAGATGGGCCAGAAAGGCGCCCACGTTTGCGACATCACCTTCGAGGACTGCCGGGTGCCCGCCGAGAACATTATCGGCGGCAAGGAAGGCCAGGGCTTCAAGACCGCCATGAAGGTGCTGGACCGGGGCCGTCTGCACATCTCCGCGGTGTGCGTGGGCGTGGCCGAGCGTCTGATCGAGGACGCGCTGCGCTTCGCCATGGAGCGCAAGCAGTTCGGCGCGCCGCTGGCGGACCATCAATTGATTCAGGCGATGCTGGCCGATTCCCGCGCGGAAGCGTTCGCCGGCCGTTCCATGGTGCTGGAAGCGGCGCGCAGTAAGGACGCCGGCAAGAACGTCAGCCTCGACGCCTCCTGCTGCAAGCTGTTCTGCGCCGAGATGGTGGGCCGGGTGGCGGACCGCGCCGTGCAGATCCACGGCGGCGCCGGCTACATGGCCGAGTACGCGGTGGAGCGCTTCTACCGCGACGTGCGGCTGTTCCGGATCTACGAAGGCACCACCCAGATCCAGCAGATCGTCATCGCCCGGGGCATGGTTCGCGACGCGCAGTAGGCTTGGCCTTGTAGGAGCGGGCCCCGCCCGCGAAAGGCCGGCAAAGCCGGCCGGCAGGATTCTAGAGAGCTTGCTGACGGACGCACCAACAACGTCTCTGGGATCCTGCCGGCAAGCAAGACTTGCCTTTCGCGGGCGAGGCCCGCTCCCACAAGCAAGGCCCGCTCGCACAAGATCCGTGAAATGACATGCTGAGATTTTCCTTGCCGATCTGCATGATCGGCACCTTGATGGCGCTCACCGCCAACAGCGAGCTCGGGCTATGGATGGCCCGTCCCGCCCTTCTGATTTATCTGATCACCCAGTGGCCCCGCCAGGGTCTGCTCGCCAAGGGCCTGCAGACGGTGGCGGTGTTGTTGTCGCTGCTGGTGGCCGTATTCCACTCCGACCCCCTGCCGATCCTCCTCGACGCCTGGGACCGCTTCTGTTTCTTCGCCACCTTCGTGTCCGCCCTGGGGCTGCTGCGGGTGTCGGCGATGCGTTCGCGGTTGATCCGCGACGCCGGCCAGGTGTTGATCCGCCAGCGCCCGACCTGGCGCTACCCTACCCTGTCCCTGGGCAGCGCCCTGTTCGGCATGATCGTCAATATCGGCGTGCTCAATCTGTTCGGCGCCATGATCCAGCGCAGCAACAGCCTCAAGGCGGCGGGCGGCGACCGGGCGATCCAGGCGGTGCGCGAGCGGCGCATGATCATGGCGATGCTGCGCGGCTTTTCGCTGGCGCCGCTGGTGTCGCCGCTGGGCGTGACCCTGGCGGTGATTCTTTCCAGCATGCCGCAGCTGAGCTGGTCGAAGCTGGCGCCGGTGGCGTTTCCCACGGCGGCGATCGTGTTCGCGCTGGGCTGGGCGCTGGACTGGTGGCTGCGGCCGCGCCATCTGACCGCGCCGGTGGTGACGCGCCCCTCGCCGGAACCCTTGTTTCGCTTTATCGCGCTGGCGCTGGGCATCACCGTGCTGGTGTTCGCGGTGAGCCTGGGCCTGGATGTGCGGCTGCCGGTGGCGGTGCTGATCGCCTGCCCGCTGAGCGCGGTGGGCTGGATGGCGGTGCAGCGCCGGCGGCTGGGCGGCGGCACCGGGGTGGTGCGGGCGGTGACCCTGCTGGGCCGGCACTCGCGGCTGATCTTCGGCGCCAGCCGCAATGAGATCGCGGTGCTGGGCGGCTCGGCGTTTCTCGGCGGGTTATTGATTCCACTGGTGGATCAGGCGTGGCTCGGCGACCTGCTGATCGCCACCGGCTTGCACGGCGCGCCGGCGGCGGTGACGGCGATGCTGGTGGTGCTGCTGCTGGCGCAGGTGGGGCTGAACCCGATTGTGTCGGTGACGCTGATCGCCGGGCTGTTCGCCGACACCCATGTGATCGGCCTGGAGCCACAAGTGCTGGCGGTGGCGCTGATGAGCGCCTGGAGCCTGGCGATGATCTCCTCGCCGTTCACCGCCGCCATGATGGTGCTGGCGCAGCTCACCGGGCGCTCGCCCTATACCCTGGCCTGGCGCTGGGACGGGCTGTTCTTTTTGCTGCTGCTGCCCCTCATCAGCGCCTGGTTGTTTTTGGTCGATGCGTTTTATTGAACGTCGGAGCCACCGCCAGCGGAGTGCCGCCCAGCGGAATGCCGCCCAGCCAATTTATACAATGCAACCGACATTCCGGCGGGTATGTTGAGAGCTGATTTTGTGCGAGCGGGCCTTTGTGGGAGCGGGCCTTGCCCGCGAAAGGGTGGCTTACAGCCACCCGGCAGGATTCCAGAGAGGTTGTTTGTGCCGCCGTTAGAAAGGCCTCTGGGATCCTGCCGGCAAGCAAAGCTTGCCTTTCGCTTGCAGGGCAAGCTCCCACAAAGGCCCGCTCCCACAAGAGCCGCGGTCAGGCGCTGAAGTAGAGGCGGCCGTCGCGCTCCTGGCGGTGGACGCGGCCGGTGGCGAGCAGGCAGTTGAGGTGGGCGATGCTTTCGCCCATGGCGAACATAAGCTGGTGGCTGTCGAGCTTGCGTTTGAACAGCACCGGCAGCAGATCGTGGGCGGTGATCGGCTGTTGCCGGCAGGCGTCCTCGGCGGCGTCGAGCTGCTCGCGGTGGTGATCGCAGAGGTCGTCGACGCGGGCGTGCAGACCGTGGAACGGCAGCCCGTGGGCGGGCAGCACCAGGGTGTTCTCGTCCATGGCGTCGCGCAGGGCGCGCAGGGAGTCGGTGAAGGCGGTGACCGGGTCGTCCTCCGGGTCGAGCGCGCGCACCGTCAGGTTGCTGGAGATTTTCGGCAGCACCTGGTCGCCGCTGATCAGCACCTGGTCGTGCTCGCGGTAGAGGCAGATGTGCTCCGGGGCGTGGCCGCGGCCGATGTGCACCCGCCAGGTGTCGCCGTTGACGGTGACGGCGTCGCCGGCGGCCAGGGTTTCCGGTTGCGGCGGCAGTTCCGGCAGAATCTTGCGGAAGGTGTTGCCGCGCCCGGCCAGGGTGTCCAGGTCGTCACCGGGCACGCCGTGGCGGCCGAAGAAGGCACGGAAGTTGTCGCCGATCTCCTGGTCGCTGGCCGCGTGCAGCTGGGTGGTGAGCGCCCACTCGCCCCGGGTCATCCACACCGGGGCCTGGAAATACCGCGCCAGCCAGCCGGCCTGACCGATGTGATCCGGGTGGTAGTGAGTGACGATG
>NZ_CAXPXK010000121.1:0-54524 GCF_964221125.1 Alloalcanivorax sp. | reverse complement strand
CGCCCATCAGGTAGCCCACGTAACGCCACAGATGCACCACGGCTTCGCGTTCCTGTTTGCTGAACAAGAAGCCCAGCCCCCGCAGGCCGGAGAGAAAGATCACGGAAAATTCCAGGATCGTGGCCATGGAGTCCCACTGATTCAGCGGCTGGCCCCAGGCCGGATCCCATTTGCCCGACTTGAGCAGCATGGCGCGCACTTGGGCGTGCATCAGCCGCACCCGCACCGCGCTGTGAAAGCCTTCCGCGTCGCGTTCCAGGCCGCCCGGCGTGGTCACGTCGATCCAGAATTTACCGGTTTCCACCAGCCGCCGGTTGGCCATGCGGTCGAGCGCGCCGGTGAACACCAGCGGTTTGGCCGCCGCCGCGCCCAGGTAGCCACCCATCAGCGAAAGATTACGCAGCACCAACTCGCCGGCCAGGCCCACCCGGTGGGAGACCTCGCAGGCCAGCCGGAGCTGCGCCCGGTCCAGCCAGATGGGTTCGTGGTCGACCTGGTGAAACAGGGCGGTCAGTTCTTCCGGCGGGTCGTCGAGGGTGTGCAGGCCCTGTTCCAGGGCCTGGTCCAGCAGTTTGCGGCCCTGGCCCGCGGGCAGGCGGTGGTACATGGCGACCACCGCGTCGGCGAGCGGGTCCCCGGCCAGCATTGCCTGGCGGATCGACGCCATCTGCCCCGGCGTCGGGTGCGGGTCGGAGCCGAGCAGCCATTTGAACAGGCGCCGGCCGCGCCGCATGCCGGGGCGGTCCGGGTCGCCGACCCGGTTAAGGCGGGCCGGATCGGTGAGGGGCTCGCGGATCATGGCGGTCATGGGGCGCTCCTTGCAGCGTGCGGCTGGCAATGTAGAACCGGTGAGTTCTATGCAGCATATCAAGCCGCCGTGCCGATGACATGACCGGAATGATCAGCGCGGCCGGTGTTTTCGGGCACCGGCCCGGAGCGGCTTACCAGGGCAGCTCGCTGCCGTCGGAGTGCCAGAAGGTGCCTGTGTTGTCCAGGTTGAGTTCGTCCATGCGCTGCACCAGGCGGTGGGCGGCCTTCTCGGCGGTGATGTGCCCGGTGTGGCCGGTCATGTCGGTCTGCACATAGCCCGGGTGCAGAATGGCCACGGCGATGCCCTTGTCCTTCAGGTCCACGGCGAGGGATTTGCCGGCGGCGTTGAGGCCGGCCTTGCTGATGCGGTAGCCGTACTTCTTGCCGGAATCGTTATCGGCGATGGAGCCCATGCGCGAGGTCATCAGGCCCACCTTGGCGCCGTCACCGAGGTTGTCCAGCAGGGCATGGGTGACGCGCAACGGGCCCAGGGTGTTCACTTCGAACTGCTTCTGGATCTGCTCGAAGTTCATGTCCTCCAGGGTTTCGCTCTCCATCATGCCGGCGTTGTTGTAGAGCACGTCCACGGGGGTGTCGCCCAGTTCCTGTTTGAGCGTTTGCACGTCCTCGGCGCGGCTCACGTCGATGCCCTCGATAACGCGCACGCCCAGATCGTGCAGGTCTTCGCCGCCCTTCTTCACGGCGGACGAGCGGCACACCGCGATAACGTGATTGCCGCGCGCTTTCCACAGGCGCGCCATGTCATAGCCGATGCCACGGTTGGCACCGGTGATTACGATGGTCTGGCTCATTGGTTCCGTCCTTGCGGTTGCGTTGCGATGCCCCACAACCTGGGGCCTGCCGGCGCGCGGGGCAACCCGGGGGCGGTGTCCAAAACAGACTTTTACGTTCACTGCGTGGCAGTATTCGGCGCCGGGCGCGGGAACCTGTTACATTCCAAGTCCTTCACAATTTCCAGGTTAAAAGGATCGACCCATGACTATTTCCGTAGGCGACAAGATTCCCGACGTCACCATCAAGACCAACGGCGCCAAGGGCCCCGAGGACCTCTCCACCGGCGAGTTTTTCAAAGGCCGTAAAGTGGTGTTGTTCGCGGTGCCCGGTGCGTTCACTCCGGGGTGTTCCAACACCCACATGCCCGGTTTCGTGGTGGAAGCGGACGAGCTGCTCTCCAAGGTGGACGTGATCGCCTGCCTGGCCACCAACGACGCCTTCGTGATGGACGCCTGGCAGAAGGATCAGAACGCCGAGCGCATCACCATGCTGGCGGACGGCAACGCGGAATTCGTCAAAGCCCTGGGGCTGGAACTGGACGCCACCGGCGGCGGCATGGGCATCCGCAGCAAACGCTTCGCGCTGGTCGCCAATGACGGCGTGGTGGAATACCTGGGTGTGGATGAAAAGGGCGTGGAAGACAGCAGCGCCCAGACCGTGCTCAAGCACATCTGAGGGCGCCTTGGCCGGGGCCACGCGCCCCGGCCATGATTCAGCGTTTCAGATACTTGGCCGCCATCGCCTTGACCGACTGGCGGATCTGCGGGCCGGCCTCCGGGTCGCCTTTCAGGATCGAGCTCAGGTAGCCCTTTACCTGATCCATCTCCAGATGGGTGGGCAGCGGTGGCACGTTGGGATCCACCACCGCGTTGATCACCACCGGACGGTCCGCGTTGAGGGCGTCCTCCAGCACCGCCACCACCTGGTCCGGGTCGTCCAGCCGCAGGCCGCGCAACCCCAGCATCTCCGCGTAGCGGTCGTAGTCGAAATCCGGCAGCGCCTGGGACGATTCGTACTTGGGATCGCCTTCCATCACCCGCTGCTCCCAGGTCACCTGGTTCAGGTCGCGGTTGTTCAGCACCAGAATCACCAGTCTCGGGTCCGGCCATTCCCGCCAATAGTGGGCGGCGGTGATCAGCCCGTTATTGCCGATCATCTGCATGGCGCCGTCGCCGACCATGGCCACCACCGGTTTGTCCGGCTCGGCGAACTTCGCCGCCAGGGCATAGGGCACGCCGTTGCCCATGGAGGCGAGCCCGCCGGAGGTGGTGCCTTGCACCTTGCCGTTGACCTTCAGAAAGCGCGCGTACCAGTCGGTGGCGGTGCCCACGTCGGCGGCCAGCCGGGTGTCGTCGGGCAGCCGTGACGACAGCTCCCAGAAAATGCGCTGCGGATTAAGCGGCTCGGCGCTGGTGTAGGCGCGGGCCTCCAGGGTCTCCCACCAGTCGGTGATCTGCTCTTCAAGATCCGTGCGCCAGCGGGTGTCCTGTTTCGGCGTGATACGCTCCAGCAGGGCTTCCAGGGTGGCGGCGGCGTCGCCGTGCAGGTTCACCTCGGTGGGGTAGCGCAAGCCCAGGTTGGCGGCGTCGATATCGATCTGCACGGCGCGCGCCTGACCCTCCTCGGGTAAGAACTCCGCGTAGGGGAAGCTGGTGCCCACCAGCAGCAGGGTGTCGCACTGGCGCATCATCCGGTCACTGGGCTCGGTACCGAGCAACCCCAGCGTGCCGGTGACCCCGGGCTCGTAGTCGGAGATCATGGTCTTGGCGAGGAGTGCTTTGGCGATACCGGCGCCCAGTTTCTCCGACAGTTTCAGCAGCGGTTCCACGGCGTCTTTAACGCCGGCGCCCGCCAGGATCGCGACCCGCTCACCGGCATTCAGAATGTCGGCGGCGGCGTCCAGATCGGTGGGATTCGGATGCCGCACCGAGGGCCGGTAACCGACGCCGGAAAAGGTGGCGCCGTGGCTGCCGGGCGGCTCCGTCATGGGCAAATCCTGGAGGTCGTTGGGGACCACCACCACACTGACCGTGCGCTCCGCCTCGGCGATGCGCACGGCGCGATCAATCACGTGCCGCGCCTGGGCCGGTGCCATCAGGGTTTGAACGTAGCCGGCGGCGTCCTTGAACAGGTTGCCCAGGTCGACTTCCTGCTGGAAATCCGAGCCCAGGCTGATGCGCGCCTGCTGACCGACCACCGCGACCACGGGCATGTGGTCCTTGGCGGCGTCGTACAGACCATTGAGCGCATGAATCGCGCCGGGGCCGGAGGTGGTGATAACGGCGCCCGGACGACCGGTGTACTTGGCGTGCCCGCAGGCCATGAACGCGGCCATCTCTTCGTGGCGGGGCTGAATCATGGTGACACGGTCATGGCGGCGCAGAGCGCCCATCACGCCGTTAATGCCGTCGCCGGAATAACCGAACACGCGGTCGATGCCCCATTGCTGCAAGCGATCGACAATGAAGTCGCCTACCGTTGCCTTGCTCATACTGCCTCCATGGCTATCGCAAAAACTCACGCAGCCTGCGCAAGCCGGTTTCGATGGTGTGCATGTCGGCGGCGAACGACACCCGCAGCCGTCCGGGGGCGCCGAAGCCGCTGCCCGGCACCACCGCCACGCCGGCCCTGTGCAGCAGCGCCTCGGCCAGCTGGCGGTCGTTGTCGATGCCGTCCAGGCGCGCGATCGCCTCGCGCACATCCGGGAAGGCGTAGAAGGTGCCGTCCGAGCGCGGGCACTGCACGCCGGGTATCTCGTTCAGCGCCGGCACGATGTGGTCGTGGCGGCGCCGGTAGGCCTCCACCATGCGCCGCACTGGCGTCTGGTCGCCGAGCAGCGCTTCCGTGGCGGCGTACTGGCTGACGCTGGCGGCGCCGGCGGTGCTCTGGCCCTGCACCTTTTTCATCGCCGCGATGGCCTCGGCGGGGCCGGCCACGAAGCCCACCCGCCAGCCGGTCATGGCGTAGGCCTTGGACACGCCGTTGACGATGAAGCAGCGGTCCGCCAGATCCGGCGCCACGTTGAGCAGGTTGCGAAACGGTTCGCCGGTCCAGTTCAGGTGCTCGTAGATGTCGTCGCTGACCACGAATGCCCGCGGGTAGCGGCGCAGCACCGCGGCCAGAGCGTTCAGGGTGTCGCGGTCGTAGAGGCGCCCGGTGGGGTTGTTGGGGCTGTTCAGGAACACCAGCCGGGTGGCGTCGGTGAGCGCCGCGTCCAGGCGCTCGGCGCGCGGCAGGTAACCGTCCTCGGCGTCGAGATCCAGATAGACGGTCTGCGCCTCGGCCAGCGTCACCTGGGCGGGGTAGGTGACCCAGTAGGGGCGCGGCACCACCGCCTCGTCGCCGGGGCGCAGCAGCGTCTGGCAGAGATCGTAAAGCGCCTGCTTGGCGCCGCAGGTCACCAGGATCTGATCGTCTTGAAAATGCAGGTCGTTATCACGGCGGAATTTTTCGCGCACCGCGTGCTTGAGGCCATCGTAGCCGTCCACCGCGGTGTAGTGGGTGAACCCCTGGTCGATGGCCTGGTGGGCGGCGCGTTTGACGCCGTCCGGGGTCGCGAAATCCGGTTCGCCGGCGCCCAGGCGGGCCACCGCGTCGCCGCCGCGGTGATCGGCCTGGATGGCCGCCGCTTCGGCGTTGATCTTCAGCGTCAGCGACGGCTGTATGCGTTCGACTCGGTCAGCGTAGGACATCCTTGCCTCCTGACGGAAATGCCCTTCAAGGGGTACGCCGATCAAGGAAGCGTGAAAAGGGAGGGAAGGGAAAAAGGTGTAAAAGGCCCCGAGGCTGGGAACTAGAAACGGTGCGGCGGCAGCACCACGCTGTGCACGCGCTCCCCGCGCAGCCGGGTTTCGCCTTGGTAGCGTTCGCCGCCGGTGACCGTGAACTCAAAGGCGTAGATGCGCCACAGGCCCCAGCGGCCGCGCTCGTCACGGGCCAGGCGGAAGCGCTTGAGGCCCACGGTCTGGTCGAGCAGCAGAACCTCTTCGCGCTCGCAATGCCGCCGTGTGGCGCGCAGCGCCGTTTCGCGAATGCGCTGGGAGCGCCAGAACAGCGCCGCGCCGATGGCCAGCGCCGCGAGCAGAAGAAGATCGGTGAGATTCAGGTTCACAACGGTTTCCGTTTCCCGGTAGTAAGGTGCACCATGATAAGCGTCGGACGTGGACGTTAAAACGCCGGCCAGGAGATACCATGAACGCATTGTTTGAAAAGCTTCGCCGGTTGTTCGGCGGGGCGCCTGAACCCGCCCGGGAAGACGCCGAGGTGCGCATGCACTATCCGGAACCGGGCCCCCACGCGCATATGGGCGAGCACGGCGCCGCCCACCCGGACGACGACCCGGAGGATCTGCACCGCGGCCGCCGCCGGCTGAAGGAAAGCCACACCAGCCACTGGGACCTGGACTACATGTCCCGCGAGGAGATGGAGAAGCTTGCCGAAGCCAGCCGCCAGGCCCAGGATAAAGAACACCGGGATTAACTTTTCAGCCGGTACCCGGTTTTGAAAATCCACCAGATGGTGGCCAGGCACAGCAGCATGAACATCACCGTCATGCCCAGGCTCACCGCCACGTTCACATCGGCCACGCCGTAGAAGCTCCAGCGGAAGCCGCTGATCAGGTACACCACCGGGTTGAACAGCGTCACCGTTTGCCAGAACGGCGGCAGCATGTTCACCGAGTAGAAGGTGCCGCCCAGGAACGTCAGCGGCGTCACGATCATCATCGGGATGATCTGCAGCTTCTCGAAACCGTCCGCCCAGATGCCGATGATGAAGCCGAACAGGCTGAACGTCACCGCCGTGAGCACCAGGAAGAACAACATGGCGAACGGATGCTCGATGCCGAAATCCACGAACAGCCGCGAGGTGGCGAGAATCAGCAGGCCGAGAATGATCGACTTGCTGGCGGCGGCGCCCACATAGCCCAGCACCACCTCCACATAGGACACCGGCGCCGACAGCACCTCGTAAATGGTGCCGCTGAACTTGGGCATGTAAATACCGAACGAGGCGTTGGAGATGCTCTCGTTGAGCAGCATCAGCATGATCAGCCCGGGGATGATGAAGGCGCCGTAGCTGATGCCGTCGATCTCCACCATGCGTGAGCCGATCGCCGAACCGAACACCACGAAATACAGCGAGGTGGAAATCACCGGCGAAGCGATGCTCTGCATCAGGGTGCGCCAGGTGCGGGCCATTTCGAAAAGATAGATCGCGCGAATCGCATGCAGGTTCATTGGCTGTCTCCGGCCGCGGGTTGCGGGGTGTCCGTGCCGCCCGGTGTGCCGTTGTGGACCAGGTCGACGAAGATTTCTTCCAGCGAGCTTTCCCGCGTGCGCAGATCGCGGAACTCAATGCCCAGCTCGCCCAGGCGGCGCAGCAGGCCGGCGATGTCGCCGTGCTCGTGGCGGGCGTCGAAGCTGTACACCAGCTCGTGGCCGTCGGCGGACAACGTCAAGGACATCGGCGCCAGGCTTTCCGGCACCGCCGACAGCGGCTCGGAAAGCTGCAGGCGCAGTTCCTTGCGGCCCAGCTTCTCCATCAGGGTGTGCTTGTTTTCCACCAGCACAATCTCACCCCGGTTGATCACGCCGACCCGGTCGGCCATCTCCTCCGCTTCCTCGATGTAGTGGGTGGTGAGAATAATGGTGACACCGTTTTCGCGCAGGCCGCGCACCATTTCCCACATATCCCGGCGCAGCTCCACGTCGACACCGGCGGTGGGCTCGTCGAGAAACAGAATGCGCGGTTCATGGGCGAGGGCCTTGGCGATCATCACGCGCCGTTTCATGCCGCCGGACAGGGCGATGATCTTTTCCTTGCGCTTGTCCCACAGGGACAGGTCACGCAGCACTTTCTCCACATAGGCCGGGTTCTTGGGCTTGCCGAACAGCCCGCGGCTGAACGTGACCGTGGCCCAGACCGTCTCGAAGGCGTCGGTGGACAGCTCCTGGGGCACCAGGCCGATGGTGGACCGGGCGGCGCGGAAATCCCGCACGATGTCATGGCCGTCGGCCAGCACGGTGCCGGCGGTGGGATTGACGATGCCGCAGATGACGCTGATCAGGGTCGTCTTGCCGGCGCCGTTGGGGCCCAGCAAGGCAAAAATCTCGCCCCGGCGTATTTCCAGATTCACGTCCTTGAGAGCCTGGAAGCCGGAGTCATAGGTCTTGTTGAGTTGTTGCACGGAAATGATAGGACTCACGACCACTCCTTGAATGTTTTTGTTGCGCTCCCGGTGTGTCGTTCGGGCGCCGCGAAAAACGACACCGTAGTATGCCTGAGACGACAGGCCCCGGTCGTGCACGGGTTCATGACACCGTCCGGTAGTCGGCGCCCGCCCGGGCGTCGCGCAGCGCGGACGCCCACCAGCGCAATTGCGTCAGCAATACGTTCAGGTTGCGGTCCTCCCGTTCCATATCCCGCCAGCGGTGCTGCGGGTCGAAGTGCGCCCACACGTTGGGGAAGCTGACCACCTGACGGATGGTGGTGGCGTGCAGTTCGGCGAATATCTGGCGCAGTTGTTCCACGGCGCGGCTGCCCCCGGAAAGACCGCCGTAGGAGACGAACGCCACCGGTTTGGCGTGCCAGGGTTCATTGAAGCCGTCGATGAAGTGCTTCAGCGCCGCCGGGAAGCTGTGATTGTACTCGGGCGTCACCACGATGAAGGCGTCGGCCCGGCTGAGGCGGGCGGCGATGGCCTTCTCCGTCGCGCCGTCGGTACCGCGTAAATCGGTGAGACCCTCGGCAAGAGGGTCGATGATATCCAGCGTATAGTCGGCGCGCGCCTCGACCCGGTCGGCCACCCAGCCGGCAACCGCGTCACAGAGTCTTCCGTTGCGGACACTGCCGTAGATCACCGCGACCTTGATGGGTTTTGACATGGTTGGTCTCCTCACTTGTGTGCTGATCGTTGGACGGCACTTTGAGACCTGAAGTAAGGTTGAGATCAATAGCCATTGGGAAAGGTTGTCACGATGAGCAAGATAGCGGCCGCCGATATCGGCAAGGCGCTGACGCCGGGGGAAGTGGCCCGGCGCAGTGGCGTGGCGGTGTCGGCATTACACTTCTACGAGAAAAAGGGGCTGATCCACAGTCATCGGAGCAGCGGCAACCAGCGCCGCTACAGCCGTGACGTGCTGCGCCGCGTGGCGGTGATCAAGGTGGCGCAGCGGATCGGTATTCCACTGGCGGAGATCGGCCGGGCGCTGGCGGAGCTGCCGGACGGCCGCACCCCCAACGCCCACGACTGGAAGCGGCTGTCGGCGCATTGGCGCCATGATCTGAACGAGCGCATTCAAAGCCTGACGCAGCTCCGTGACCAGCTCGACGGCTGCATCGGCTGCGGGTGTTTGTCGATCAACGCTTGCCGGCTTCGCAACCCGCTGGATGAGTTGTCCGAGGACGGCCCCGGCCCGCGTCTGCTTAAGCCCGACTGATTCCACCGGCTGTAAATTCCGGTAAACAAAAACGCCGTTGGCGGCGGCTTCGGGTATCTTGGACGTCACTCACGACCCAGGATTCAAACCTCACAGCCAGCGCCCAGGGGAGGGCCAGCCATGACGTTGTTCGAAGCACTCAGAGAAGACCATGACACCCAGCGGACCCTGCTGGGCCTTTTGATCAAAACCCACGGCGACAGTGACGGCCGCGAGGAATTGTTCGAAAAAGTGAAGAAGGCGCTGACCAGCCACGCCGCCGCCGAGGAACGGGCGCTCTACATTCCGATGATGGAATTGGACATGACCCAGGAAAAAGCCCGCCACAGTGTCGCCGAGCATCACGAGATCGATGAACTGGTGGAAGAACTGGAAGATACGGATTTCAGTTCGCCGGGCTGGCTGGCCGCCGCCAGGAAGCTGCACGATCTGGTCACCCACCACCTGGACGAAGAAGAACAGGAGGTGTTCCAGCTCGCCGGGCGTGCCCTGAGCGACGACGCCAAGGCGCGTCTGGCGGACACCTACCGGGACGAAATGGCCGCCGCTCAATAAACCGGCCGGGCCTCAGTCCCGCTCCCAGGCCCGCAGCGCCGTTTCCAGCGTGCCGATGTCCGCCGCATGGTGCGCCATGTCCGCCCAGGGGTCGTCTTTCTGGCCGAGGCGCCGGAACAGGTTGTCGACGCGGTAGCGGCGCGGCCCGATATCCGCGTCGTTCACCTCGTTCCAGTCCAGCGGCGTGGCCACCGGCGCGCCCGGTTTGGCGCGCACCGCGTAGGGCGCCACCGCGGTCTGGCCGAAGGCGTTGCGCATGATGTCCAGGTAGAGCCGGCCGTGGCGTTTGTTCTTGCGCTGCTCAGCGGTGAGCGCGTCCGGGTGGCGGGCCACCAGGTGATCCGCCAGGCGCCGGCAGGCGCGCCGCACCCGGTCGAAGTCGGCGCCCGGTTTCAACGGCGCCACCACGTGCAGCCCGCGCGAGCCGGTGGTTTTCACGAACGGCGTCAGGCCGGCGTCGCGCAGTGCGTCGCCCACCTGCCAGGCGGCCCGGCGCACCGGCTCGAAATCATCGCCGGGCGGATCCAGGTCGAACACCAGTTGGTCGGGTCGGTGCGGCCGGTCCACCCGGCTGAGCCAGGCGTGCAGTGTCAGCGTCGCCTGGCTGGCCAGATAGACCAGATCGGCGGCGCGCTCGCAGAGAATATGCGTCACCGTGCCGGTGCCGCCGGGGTGATCGATGGACGCGGCGGGCAGCCAGTCCGGGAAATGATCGCTGCGGTTCTGCTGATAGAAGCCGTGCGCGCCGATGCCGTCCGGAAAGCGGTGCAGCGTCAGCGGGCGGCCGCGCAGGTGCGGCAGCATCATCGGCGCCACCCGCTGGTAGTAGTCCGCCAGATCCGATTTGCTCAGGCCGTGTTCCGGGAACAGCACCTTGTCCGGATGGGACAGGGTGATGGTCTCGCCGTCCACGGTCAGGGTGCGGTCACTCATGGTCGTGCTCCGCCTTGCCGTCGCGGGCGATGCGCGCCAGGGTGCGGCCGCTTTTCACCGAACGGTTCTGCGTGGAGGTGGGGTTGCGGCGCGCGTCGGCGTGCTCATCGTCCATCTTGATCAGCAGCCATTGGGGTTTGTCGCCGTCGCGGAAACGCTTCAGCGCGTAGCCGCCTTTCAGTTTGTCGCCGTCCAGCCACACTTCCAGCAGGCCGTCGCGGTAGGCGCTGGCCATGTCCTTGGGCGGGTCCTTGTCGGCGAGCAGATTGCGGTAGCCGCCCCGGTCCCAGACCATCACGGTGCCGGCGCCGTAGTGGCCTTCGGGGATCACGCCTTCGAAGTCCGCGTAGTCCAGCGGATGGTCTTCCACCTGCACCGCCAGCCGCTTTTCGCGCGGGTCGGTGGACGGGCCCTTGGGCACCGCCCAGGACTTCAAAGCGCCGTCGAACGCCAGCCGGAAGTCATAATGCAGCCGGCTGGCGTCGTGCTTCTGGATCACGAACCGGGGCGCGTCGCCGTTGCCGCCGGCGGGCTCGCGGCTGGCGCCCAGGTTGCGCTTGCGGCGGTACTCATTGAGCGGGTCCTTGCTCATGGCGGTCTCCGTGCTGGTTGCTCGCCTGTCCGCCAGCATAGCCCCCCGGCGCGGACGAAATCAGCGGCCAAGCGTAAAAAATCTTCAAGTCCCCGGCCTGTAACAGGCGCTGTGATAAAGTTGCCGCATGAGTATTCTGCAGCTGCCCCACGATAAGCCGGCGGCCGTGTTGATCGACTGGCACGCGACCCTGGTGGACACCCACGACGCCATGTACCACGCGGTCGACGATGTTTTGCCCAGGCTTAAGGAGCTGGGTCTTTGGGACCGGCTGCTCAAACCGGAAGAATCGAAGACCATCGAGGACGCCAAGCTGGTCAAGTACGTGCGCGAGAACAACAAGCTGCACCCCAAGATCACCGCCCAGCGGAAAATCTCGCGCACCGATATCTTCGAAGTGCTGTTCGGCGCCGACGGCGACGCCAAGCGCCGCATCCATCAGGCCTTCGACGATTGCTATAAAAAATACGTGGACGAAGTTCACCCGCTGGAGAGTGACATCCGCGTTCAACTGGAGCGGTTGCGCCAGTCCGGCGTGCCGGTGGCGTTGATCTCCAACCGCAAGCGGGAGTTCCTCGAGCACGAGCTGCGCATCGTCGACGGCACCGGCTGGGAGGATCTGTTCGACACCATCGTCTGCGGCGACGATGTGGAACACCGCAAACCGGCGCCGGACATGTTGCTCAAGGCGCTGGACAACCTCGGCCTGACGCCGGCGGAGAACTGCTGGTACGTGGGCGACAGCACCACCGACGTGATCGCCGCCAAGGAAGCCGGCATCACCGCGATCTTCTATAACGGCGCCGGCTGGCCGGACTCCTGGCTGGACAAGATTTTCCCCAACACCGTCAGCCACCCGCACCGCCCGGACGCGGTGGTCACCAGCATCGCCGACCTGGTGCACCTGGCGCGGGTGATGCTCGCCCAGGGCAAGCGGGTGGACCGGGCCAGGGGCTAGGCCCTCATCGTCTTGCGATTGGCCCGCTGTGAATGTGGCACCATGGTACGATCTTTCGCCATCGACCGCCTTCACAGCAGGACACACCGATGAATCAATACGCCGGACCCGCCCCCGAAGCGCGCCTTCATGCCTTCCGTGATGACGCCCTCGGTGACCACGACGCCACCGCCCTTGCCGACCTGTTGCGCCGTGGCGAGCGCAGTGCGGCGCAGCTCACCGACGCCGCCATCGAGCGCATCCAGGCGGTGAACCCGGCGCTCAACGGCCTGGCGCTGGACACCTTTGAAACGGCCCGCCGAAGCGCGGACCAGCGCCTGCGGGACGGCGGGGAATTCGCCGGCGTGCCCAGCCTGATCAAGGACAACATCGACGTGGCGGGCCTGCCCACCGGCCACGGTGCCCGCGCCGTGCGACCGCGCAACGCCGCCAAGGACAGCCATTTCGCCCGTCAGTATCTGGACCAGGGCTTCGTGCTGCTGGGCAAAACCCGGCTGCCGGATTTCGGCTTCAGCGCCACCACCGAGTACGCCGGCGCGCCGGCCACCCGCAACCCCTGGGCGCCGGGCTATTCCAGCGGCGCCTCCTCCGGCGGCAGTGCCGCCCTGGTGGCGGCCGGCGCGGTGCCCATCGCCCACGGCAACGACGGCGGCGGCTCGATCCGCATTCCCGCCGCCTGCTGCGGCTTGGTGGGCCTTAAACCCACCCGCGGCCGGCTGGTGAAATCGGAAGCGTCCCGGTCGTTGCCGATCGACATCATCGCCGAGGGCGTGCTCACCCGCAGCGTGCGCGACACCGCCAATTTCTTCGCCGCCGCCGAGCAGTATTACCGCAACCCCAAGCTGCCGCCGATCGGCCGGGTGGAAGGGCCGGGCCGGCGGCGCCTGCGCGTGGGCCTGGTGGTGGACTCGATCACCGGCAGCCCCACCTGTCCGCAGACCCGGGCCGTGGTGGAGGACGCCGGCCATTTGCTGGCCGGGCTCGGCCACCGGGTGGAAGAGGCGCCGGTGCCGCTGGAGCGCCGCTTTATCGACGACTTCGTGCTCTACTACGGCTTTATGGCGTTCATGGTGAGCACCTTCGGCCGCGCCCTGTTCGGGCCCGGCTTCGACCCCCGGCAGCTGGACGGCCTGACCCGGGGCCTGAGCCGCTATTACCGGCGCAAGCTGTGGAAGACACCGGCGGTGCTCTACCAGCTCAAGCGCACCTGGCAGGCCTACGCCCGCTCGTTCCAGCATTACGACGTGGTGCTGTCGCCGGTGCTCGCCCACACCACGCCGCCGCTCGGCTACCTGAGCCCCAATGTGGACTTCGAGGTGCTGATCGACCGGCTGATCAAGTACGTCAGCTTCACCCCCGCCAACAATGCTTCCGGCAGCCCGGCCCTGTCGTTGCCGCTGGGCGAAAGCCGCGAGGGCCTGCCCATCGGCGTGCAGTTCTCCGCGCTGCAGGGCGACGAAAAAACGCTGCTGGAGCTGGCCTTCGAGCTGGAGCAGGCGCGCCCCTGGCGACGTATTCAGAACTGACGGGACGGCCACCTTGAAACCGGATTTATAGACCTTATAGTCACGCTGCCGGGCTCCCTCCTGGCGGCGGCCCGGCCTGATAACGCCAATCTGGACCTGATCCCAAATCTCAGGAGGTGATTTGATGTCAGTGCAGACGCCCACCCGACCCATTACCGGACCGGCTCCGGCGATTCAGGACCCTTACCCCACCCGTCTGGCGAAAAAGCCGGACATGCCCTGGCTGAACCGCCGCGAAAAAGTGGTTAAGGGCCAGGCCGCCGACGGCCCCCTTTCCCAGCAACAACTGGACGAGTTCGAGCAGCGCGGCTTTCTGTTCGAGCCGGACTTCCTGGATCAGCGGGAAGTGCAGGAGCTCACCGGCCATTTGCACGAACTGCTCGCCCGGGATGAATTCCGGGGCCGGGATTTCAGTGTCACCGAGCCCGGCAGTGAGGAAATCCGCTCCCTGTTCGCGGTGCACTTTCTGTCCGAACGTTTCCGCCAACTGGCCCGTGACCCGCGCCTGACCGGCCGCGCCCGGCAGATACTGGGCGGCGATGTCTATGTGCACCAGTCACGGATCAACTACAAGCCGGGCTTCCACGGCAAGGGATTCAACTGGCATTCGGACTTCGAGACCTGGCACGCCGAGGACGGCATGCCGTCCATGCACGCGGTGAGCGCCTCCATCGTGCTGACCGACAACCACCACTTCAACGGGCCCCTGATGCTGATTCCCGGCTCGCACAAGGTGTTCGTGCCGTGCCTGGGCGCCACCCCGGACGACCACCACAAGCAGTCCCTGAAGACCCAGGAATTCGGCGTGCCCGGCAACGACGTGCTGCAGGCGCTGATCGAGCGGGGCGGTATCGAGGCGCCCACCGGCAAGGCCGGCGGCCTGATTCTGTTCGACTGCAACACCCTGCACGGCTCCAACGCCAATATGTCGCCGGACCCGCGCAGCAATGTGTTCTTCGTCTACAACCGCCGCGACAACGTTTGCGACCGGCCCTACGCGGCCCGGCGGCGCCGTCCCTCGTTCCTGGCCCACGGGCCCGGGGAGACGTGGACGCCGTAACCCGGTCCGGTGTCAGAGTTCGCGGTGTTTGAAGAACGTCTGGATGCTGGAAAAGTCCTTGCCGCCCAGGCCCTGGTTGCCGAGGGCGGCGTACAGGCTTTTCGCCAGTGAGCCCATGGGCGTGCTGGACTGGCTGGCCAGCGCCGCTTCCAGCGCCAGGCCCAGATCCTTGTTCATCAGTTTCACCGCGAAACCGCCGTTGTAGTCGTTGCTGGACGGCACGCCCTCCATCACGCCGGGCCAGGGGTTGTACACCTCCAGGGACCAGTTGCGTCCGGAGCTGGCTTTCATGATGTCGGAGAGCACCGCCGGGTCCAGGCCGTGGTCGGCGCCCAGCTGCAGCGCTTCGGCGGTGCCGATCATGTGCACGGCGAGCAACATGTTGTTGCAGATTTTCGCCACCTGGCCGGCGCCGTTGTCGCCGGCGCGGAACACGTTCTTGCCCATGCAGTCGAGCACCGGGCGGGCGCGTTCCACCGCCGCTTCCGGGCCGCCGCAGATAAACGTCAGCGTGCCCGCTTTGGCGCCGCCGACACCGCCGGACACCGGCGCGTCGATCATGGTGCGGCCGCTGTCGGCGGCGGCGCTGGCCACCCGGCGGGCGGTGTCGGCGTCGATGGTGGAGCAGTCGATGATCAGGGTGTCCGGGTGGATGGCGTCCAGCACGCCGTCGTCACCCAGATACAGGCCGGTGACCGCGCCGGCGGAGGGCAGCATGCTGATCACCACCTCGGCGCCGGCCACCGCCGCCGCCGGGTCGGCGGCCACGGCGACGCCGTCCGCTTCCACGGTCTTGAGCAGCTCGGGCACCAGGTCGAAGGCGGTCACCGTATGGCCGGCCTTGACCAGATTGGCGGCCATCGGCCCGCCCATGTTGCCGACGCCGAAGAATCCGATGTTCATATTGTTCTCCTTTTTGAATCGGGCCTTATAAAAAGCTCAGGTCTTTCAGTACCCGGCGGGCGATGATCACCCGCATGATTTCGTTGGTGCCTTCCAGAATCTGATGCACCCGGCTGTCGCGCACATAGCGCTCCAGCGGGTACTCCTTGATGTAGCCGTAGCCGCCGTGCAGCTGCAGGGCCTGGTTGCAGACGTCGAAGCACAGGTCGGTGGCGAGCCGCTTGGCCATGGCGCAGAAGGTGCCTTTGTCGGCGTCGCCGTTATCCAGCTTCCAGGCCGCCAGCCGCACCATCTGCTGGGCCGCCACCAGGTGGGTGGCCATGTCCGCCAGGGTGAACTGCACGCTCTGGAACTCGCTCACCGGCTGATCGAACTGGCGGCGCTCCTGCACGTAGCTCTGCGCCTGGGCCAGCGCCGCCGAGGCCGCGCCCAGCGAGCAGCTGGCGATATTGATACGGCCGCCGTCCAGGCCCGCCATGGCGATCTTGAAGCCCTGGCCCTCGTCGCCGATGCGGTTTTCCACCGGGACGCGCGCGTCCTCGAGAATCACCGCCCGGGTGGGCTGGCTTTTCCAGCCCATCTTGTCCTCGTTGCGGCCGTAGCTGACGCCGGGCGTGTCCGACGGGATCGCGAAGCAGGAAATGCCGCCGGCGCCGGGCCCGCCGGTGCGCGCCATCAGCACCAGCAGGTCGGTGTCGCCGGCGCCGGAGATGAACGCCTTGGCGCCGTTCAGCACATCCTCGGCGCCGTCGCGGCGGGCGCGGGTCTTCAGCGACGCCGCGTCGGAGCCGGCGCCGGGTTCGGTGAGGCAATAGGAGGCCAGCGCCTCGCCGCTCATCAGCGGCCCGTTCCAGCGCTGGCGCACCGCCTCGGAGCCGAACCGGGACAGCATCCAGGTGGCCATGTTGTGGATGGTGATGAAGGCGGTGGTGGAGGTGCAGCCCGCCGCCATCTGCTCGAAGATCAGCGCCGCGTCGAGCCGGCTCAGGCCCATGCCGCCCTGGTCCTCGTCGCAGTACAGCGCGCAGAAGCCCAGCTCGCCGGCGCGGCGGATGGTGTCCTTGGGGAAGGTGCCGTGCTGGTCCCACTCGGCGGCGAACGGCGCCAGCTCCTTATCGGCGAACTGGCGCGCGGTGTCGCGGAACGCCAGCTGCTCGTCGGTGAAGTTGAAGTCCATGGCTATTTCAGGTTGATGGTCATGTTGGGGCCGCCGTGGGCGCCGTCCGGGATGTCGTCGTCGAACCAGCGGCTGGTGACGGTCTTGGTCTCGGTGTAGAAGCGCACCGCCTGTTTGCCGTAGGCGTGCTGGTCCCCGTAGAAGGATCCCTTCCAACCGGTGAAGCTGAAGAACGGCAGCGGCACCGGGATCGGCACATTGATGCCCACCTGGCCCACTTCCACCTCGTGCTGATACTTGCGCGCGGCGGCGCCACTGGCTGTGAAGATCGAGGTGCCGTTGCCGTAGGGGCTGTTGTTCACCAGCTCCAGGGCCTCTTCCAGGGTATCCACGGTCATGCAGCACAGTACCGGGCCGAAGATCTCTTCTTTGTAGAGCGCCATGTCCGGGGTCACGTCGCTGAACAGGGTGGGGCCCACCCAGTTGCCGTCCGGCAGCCCGTCCACGGTGCAATCGGAACCGTCCAGCAAACAGCTGGCGCCTTCCTCCTTGCCCTGCTTGATCAGCGTCAGCACCCGGTCGCGGGCCTTGGGGCTGATCTGCGGGCCATAGGCGGCGTTCTCGTCGTCCCAGGCGCCGGGGCGGATTTTCGCCAGCTCGTCCTTGAGTTCGTCGATCCACTGTTTGGACTCGCCCACGAACACCGCCACGCTGATCGCCATGCAGCGCTGGCCGGCGGCGCCGCAGGAAGCGCCCACCAGGTTGCTGATCACCTGATCCTTGCGCGCGTCCGGCATCACCACCATGTGGTTCTTGGCGCCGGCGAAACACTGGGCGCGTTTGAGGTGGTCGGTGGCGGTGCGGTAGACGTGCTGGCCCACCGGCACCGAGCCGACGAAGGACACCGCCTTGATCTCCGGGTGGGTGAGCAGGGTGTCCACCTGTTCCTTGCCGCCGTGGACCACCTGCAGCAGGTTCTTGGGCGCGCCGGCGCGCAGGAACAGCTCGGCGAGAATATTGGGGGTCATCGGGTCCTGCTCGGAGGGCTTGAGCACGAAGCTGTTGCCGCAGGCGATCGCCATCGGGAACATCCACAGCGGAATCATCGCCGGGAAGTTGAACGGAGTGATGCCCGCGCACACGCCCAGCGGCTGGGTCCAGGCGTGGCCGTCGATACCGCGCGCCACGTTTTCCACCGTCTCGCCCATCATCAGCGAGCCGATGTTGGCGGCGTGCTCCACCACCTCGATGCCGCGCCACACATCGCCCTTGGCGTCCGCGAACACCTTGCCGGTTTCCTTGGCCAGCACCTCGGCGATTTCATCGTGGTGCTCCTTGAGCAGGTGCTGGTAGCGCAGCATCACCCGGGCGCGCTCGGACACCGGGGTTTCCCGCCATTCCAGGAACGCCTCGCGGGCGGACTGGATGGCGCTCTCCATTTCCTCGGCGGTGGCCGCCGGTACTTCGCAGAGCACCTCCTGGGTGGCCGGGTTGGTGACTGGAATCCAGGTGTCGGTCCGGCTTTGCTGGAATTCGCCGTTGATCAGTTGCGGCAGTCGCGTGCTCATGGAGCCTCCGAAAGTGGGGGTGTTGTTCTATTATTGCTATGGTTTACCACAGTATCGTCCCCATGCGGATGGTTTCTATTGATCGCTGATGGACTATATTGCGGTATGGACTCCAACGACGTCTCCGTCATCGAGACCTCCCAGTGGCCGCTACCCCGGGACGGCCGCCGCATTGTGGTGCCCCAGGCGCTGATTCAGACGCTGGGCGGGCACCCGTTGTGCGGCGACTGCCTGCCCCACGGGGTGGGTTATTACCCGCGCGCTGCCGGCCACCAGATGGGGCGCGCCTCGCCCCGCGATCATCTGCTGATTTATTGCGTGGCCGGACGCGGTGAAGTGGACCTGGGGGGCGACACCCACCCGGTGGGCCCCGGCGATGTGCTGTTGTTCCGGGAAGGGCAGCCGCACCGCTACCGGGCCCGCCCGGACGACCCCTGGACCATATACTGGGTGCACCTGGGCGGCGCCGCCGTGGATGCGTTTTTCGATGCCATCGAGCCGGACCCGCGCGCCGGGCTGGTACCGGTGGGCCTGCACTCCCGGCTCAGCGAAGAGTTCGAAGTGCTGCTGGCCACCGCGGTGAGCTTTCAGATTCACCATCAGGTGCACGCCGCCAATGTGCTGCGCGGCCTGCTCACCTTCCTGGCGCTGGTGCGCCGCCGCCAGCAGGCGCGGCAGGCGGCGCTGGACGTGGACCGGGTGCAGAGCTACCTGCAAAGCCGCCTGCACGAACGGCTGGCCCTGGACGACCTGGTCGCCGCCACCAGCACCCTGTCGCGCTATCACTTTATTCGTGAATACAAACGCCTCACCGGGCAGACGCCGATGCAGGCGTTTCAGCACCTCAAGATCAGCCGCGCCTGCTACCTGCTGGACGTCAGCGACCTGGGCGTCAGCGACATCGCCCGCCACCTGGGCCACGACGACCCCTACTACTTTTCCCGCCTGTTTAAAAAAGTGATGGGCGTAGCGCCCCGCCACTACCGCCGCGAACGCTCCTCCCACTAACCCACGACGCAGGCACTGTGGGAGCGCCCTTATGCGAGCCGGGCGTCTGGAAGTGCGACATGTGCGAGCGGGCCCGGCCCGCGAAAGGGAGCGAAGCTCCCGGCAGGATGCCAGAGACGTACTAGGACACCCCCACCCGCCAAAGCAAAAACGCCTCACCGGCCTGCACCACAGCACTTTCCAGAGCATCTCGGCGCTTCACATCCCCGGGCTCGCGCGGTGGATCCAGTAACGCTTTCTGCAAGCGCTGGCGCTCGCCGCGCGGCAGCTGTTCCAGCCAGTGACGGTCCGCGCCGTCGAGGGTGAGCGGGTCACGCCCGGCGTGGTTGCGGTGGCTGACCTGATGCCAGTGCTCCAGGGCCCGGCCCAGCACCACATAGCCGAACTGCGGATCGCGCACCGGCCCGAAGCCGGCCTCGGCGCCGCCGGTGAAGCGCTCCAGCACTTTCAGCGCGCCCAGTTTGTCGGCGTACTTGCCGCCGTAGAAGACGCTGCCGGCGGCGCCCAACACGCCGCCGATCAGGGCACCGGCCCCCAGCGAGTGGCCGGCGGCGAGCGCGTCGATGCCGGCCCCGCCCAGGGCGCCGGCGCCGAAGCCGGCGGTGGCCAGGTAGGTGCGGCTCACGCCCCAGGTCCGGCGCGCCTGTTCGCTGAACAGGTCGCTGCCCGGCTGCCACGCCAGGGCCTGCTCGCGGCGGCGCAGGTGGCGATGCTGGTAAAGGGCTTCCACGTCGCGGCGCAGGCGCTGCTCCCGTTGGCGCTGCCAGTCCCGCCAGCGTTGCCCGAGTTCGTGTTCGAGCGCGTCGCGGTTGCCGTCGTCGCGCAGCCGGCCGGTTTCCCGGTGGGTGAGCATGTCCGCCAGGGCGGCGGCGATCAGTTGCAGGGCCTGGCGCTGGCGGTGCCGGCGCTGGTCGCGCAGATGGTGGGTGGCCTCCTCAAGCGGCGCTTCCCACTCCGGGGCCAGCTGGCCGAAACCGCGTAGCAGGCTCAGATGCGCCTCGAAGGGAGCGTGCACCGCGTCGAAATCGCGCACGATCTGGAAGTACTGACCCAGGGCGGCGCGCCAGTCGGCCAGGTGGTCGCCCGCGCCGATGCGGTTGATCAGCGCCAGGCTGGGGCGGCCGGTCCAGCGCAGGATTTCCATTTCCGCTTCCTGCTCGCGGCTGTAAGGCACCGCGCCGTCCACCACATAGAGAATGCCGGCGCCCTCCAGTATCGGCGTCAGCAGCTGGCATTCGTCATGGAAACGGGGGTCGTCGCGGTGCTGGGTGACGAAGGCGCGCACCGTGTCCGGCCGGTCCGACGCGGACAGGCTGTGCGCCTGCAGCCAGGCCAGCACCCGGCGCGGGCGCTGGAAGCCGGGGGTGTCGATCAGTTCGTACAGCAGCCGTTCGTCCACGCGCAGCGGGTAGTGGCCGTTCTCCCGGGTGGTGCCCGGCTCCAGGGCGATGGCGATGCCGTCGTTCTGGGCCAGGGTGGCGACAATGCTCGACTTGCCCTTGTTGGGGTGGCCGACCACGGCGAAACGGGGCAGGGGGCGCTCGCTCATGGGCGACACAGCCTGACCGGCCGGTGCCGGTCCACGAAGCGTTGCCACTGGGCCAGCAGCGCGCCATCCACCAGAGCGGTTTGATCGTCGGCGGCGAGTGGCAGCAGCACGATGTCGGTGTTCGCCGGCAGGCTGTGGCGGGCGTCGTCGAGAAAGTCCGCCAGTTCGCCGGTGGGCGGCTCCCAGCCGCGCGTCAGCAGCACCACCGGCAGGCCCAGGTCGGCGCGGGTGAGGGTATCGCGGTCCTGCTCCAGGCTGGCGCTGCCGCCGGCTTCGAGCACCTGCATGGGGGCGTCCTGGAGCAGGTTTCGGGCGAGGTCGGCGCTGCCGGCGCCGGCCCAGCGGATCACCACGCCGCTTTCCGGCGGCGGCGCCAGCGTGTCGGCGGGCGGTACCGCGGGGCCGGCGCCGGCGGCGACCGGTGCCGGGCCGCTGTCCACCCAGGGCGTGGCGAAGCGCTGGCCCAGCGCCGCCCAGCCCGGGTGGCGTCGCAGCAGCACGCCGGCGCGGTGGTTCAGGTGCAGCCGCGCCAGCCCCAGCAGGATAAGCCGGGGCAGCAGCACATAGCAGAGCCACAGCATGGCCAGGAACGGCCACCAGGCGCCCAGGCGTTCCGGGTCGGCGGGAGCCTCACCGCGGAGCCGGAAGTAACGGGATTGCTCCACCAGTTCCAGGCCCGGCACAGCGCCGGGCAGCCAGCCGCGCCAGGGCCAGGCAAGCTGTTCCACCAGGGCGTGATAGGCGGGCGCGGAGGTCTGCAGGGTGGTGCTCCAGCCGAACGCCAGATCGCGCACCAGCACCTGGACCAGCAGGGTGAGCAGGGCGCTGGCGGCGAACGCCAGGCCGGCGCCGTGGGCGGCGCGGGCGGCCAGCTGCGGGTACAGCTGGCGGAGTACCGGCGGCGCGCCGTCGCCCCGGCCCAGCAGCCGGCCCCAGGGGCGCCGGCCGCTTAAGGCCTGGGCGGTGGTGGCCAGAGCGAGCAGCAGTTGCAGCAGGGCCAGCGCCAGAATCAGGGTGACGTTGATGCGGCCCTGGCCGTCCACGTACAGCACGCCGAGCATGGTCAGCACGCCCAGCACCGCGCCGGCCAGGGTCAGCGCGGCCCGGCCGCGGCGCCAGGGGCGCAGCGCCGCGCCGGCGCCGGGGGCGTCCACCGCGCTCAGCCAGGCGGCGGCGTCCGGCGGCGGCGCGCCGTCCTGTTCACGGGCCAGCGCCAGACGGCGGTCGCGGCGGTGCAGAAAGTCCGGCGTGTGCTGCTGGTCGCGGCGGTATTGCGCGTCGAAGTCCAGTAACCGGCGTACGGGCGAAAGCGGCAAAGCGGTGTCCTTGGACGTTATTTAACCGGCACGGTATAGGCGACGCCTTCTTTGGCGCAGCCGCTGCAGGCGTTGCTGTATTCGCCCAGGGTTTCGCCGTTCTTGTCCAGGCCGATCACCGGGCGGTATTCCATGGTGCACATTTGCGGCCGCGGTTCCGGGCAGGGGCGGGCGTTGTCGGGGAGGTTCGCCGGGGTATGGGCGCAGCCGGCGGCTGCCAGGATCAGCGTAAGGCCGGCGAGAGGGAAGCGAATCATGGGTGTCTCCGGGGTCGGTTGCGTGTTTTATCCTGGGTCCATGTTAAAGGTGGACCCGGGGCGGGCAAGCAAGTTCTTTAGTCACCGGGCCGACCGTGGCAATATTTTTGACCTGATTTCCAACGGGGACACCATGAATCACGTTGATTGGCGCGCGGAAGCGGCCGCCATCTGGCGGCCCAGACAGCAACGGCTGAGACCGGTGCGGCACCTGGACCCGGTGGCGCTGGACGATCTGCTCGGCGTGGACACGCAGAAACGGAAGCTGGTGCAGAACACCGAACGCTTCCTGGCCGGCAAGCCCGCCAACCATGCGCTGCTGTGGGGCAGCCGGGGCACCGGCAAGTCGTCGCTGGTGAAAGCGCTGCTGAACGAATACGCGCCGCGCGGGCTGCGCATGATCGAGGTGGAAAAGCACGACCTGGTGGACCTGCCGGAGATCGTCGATGATCTGCGCGAGCGCGCCCAGCGTTTCGTGGTGTACTGCGACGACATTGCCTTCGAGGACGGTGAAACCCAGTACAAGCACCTGAAAAGCGTGCTGGAAGGCTCGCTGGAGCTGCCGCCGGAGAACGTCCGCCTGTACGCCACCAGTAACCGCCGCCACCTGGTATCCGAGTACCAGGCCGACAACGAGCAGAGCCGGGTGGTGGGCCGTGAGATCCACCACGGCGACGTGGTGGAAGAGAAGATTTCCCTGTCCGACCGGTTCGGCCTGTCGCTGAGCTTTTACCCGATCAATGAAGCGCAGTATTTCCAGATCGTCGATCACCTGTTCGGCGAGGTCGCCGACCGCGACCGGCTGCACATTCTCGCCCGCCGCTTTTCCATGGAGCGCGGCGGGCGCTCCGGGCGCACCGCCCGGCAGTTCTATAATCAATTCGTGGGCGAGCTCTGATACCCGGGTGGCGGGCCGGTCTTGTGTTCGCCCCGGATCGGCGTGGCATACTACGGACCCTTTTCAGTGATTCGGTTTTGTATGGACTGCCAATTGCGGCACCACAGAATGATCAGTATGCCCGCCCACTGCCCGCGGCGGGGCCGCCGCCCCTATTTCCCGGATCCGCCCGTTGTCACGCTGAGTTGATGATTTACTGATAAGCTCGACGCGGCGTTGCCGCAACTGACAACGGATTGCCTATGAATCTTTCCATTCTGGTGCTGCTGCCCTTTCTGGGGGCCGCACTGCCGCCGCTGGCCGAACGTTTCAGGGCTTCGCGCACGCTGCTGGCGCTGAGCGCCGCGGCGTTGCCGGCCCTGGCGCTGGCTTTGATGGTGGCGCCCGCGCGACGGGTGATCGCCGGCGAAACGGTGCTCTCTTCACTGCAGTGGCTGCCCAGCCTGGGCCTGGACCTGGCGTTCCGCCTGGACGGCCTGGCGCTGATGTTCGCCATGCTGGTGCTGGGCATCGGCCTGCTGATTATTCTGTACGCGCGCTACTATCTGTCCGCCGATGAGAAAGCCGGGCGTTTTTACGCCTACCTGCTGCTCTTCATGGGCGCCATGCTGGGGGTGGTGACCAGTGACAACCTGCTGCTGCTGGTGGTGTTCTGGGAGCTCACCAGCCTCAGCTCGTTCTTGCTGATCGGTTTCTGGTCGCACAACAGCGGCGCCAGGAAGGGGGCGCGCATGGCGCTCACGGTCACCGGCCTGGGCGGCCTGGCGCTGCTCGCCGGGGTGCTGCTGATCGGCCAGGTGGTGGGCAGCTATTCCCTGGGCGAGGCGCTGGCCAGCGGCGACGCCATCCGCGCCAGCGGGCTCTACCCGCTGATTCTTTGCCTGGTGCTGCTGGGTATTTTCACCAAGAGTGCACAGTTCCCGTTTCACTTCTGGCTGCCCCATGCCATGGCGGCGCCGACGCCGGTAAGTGCTTACTTGCACTCCGCCACCATGGTCAAGGCGGGGGTGTTTTTGCTGGCCCGCTTCTACCCGATGCTGGCGGGCACCAACCTGTGGTTCGACCTGGTTACGCTGGCCGGCATGGCGACGCTGCTGTGGGGGGCGCTGGCGGCGCTGTTCCAGCACGACCTGAAAGGGCTGTTGGCCTATTCCACCATCAGCCATCTGGGTCTGATCACCTTGCTGTTCGGCCTGAACACCGAGCTGGCGGCGGTGGCGGCGGTGTTCCACATCATCAACCACGCCACCTTCAAGGCGTCGCTGTTCATGGCCGCCGGCATCATTGATCACGAAACCGGCACCCGGGACATGCGCCGTATCAACGGCTTGTGGCGCTACATGCCGTACACCGCGGTGCTCGCCATGGTGGCCTCGGCGGCGATGGCCGGGGTGCCGTTGCTCAACGGCTTCCTGTCCAAGGAGATGTTCTTCGCCGAGACCCTGCAGTCCGACCGCCTCGGCGCCCTGAGCTGGGTGCTGCCGCTGGGCGCCACCCTGGGCGGCGTGTTGTCGGTGGCCTATTCGGCGCGCTTTATCCACGACGTCTTCTTCAACGGCGAGCCGGTGAACCTGCCCAAGTTTCCGCCCCATGAGCCGCCCCGTTACATGAAAGTGCCGGTGGAGATACTGGTGGCGCTGTGCGTGGCGGTGGGCGTGTTCCCGGCGCTCACCGTGGCCGGGCTGCTGGCGGTGGCCGGCACCGCCACGCTTGGCGGTACTCTGCCGGAATACCATCTTTCCATCTGGCACGGCTTTAACCTGCCGTTGCTGATGAGCGTCATCGCCCTGGTCGGCGGCGTGCTGGTCTACAGCCAGCGGCAGCGCCTGTTCCGGTGGCGCGCGCGCCTGCCCGAGATCAACGCCAACCTGATTTTCGAGCGCGCCATGCAGGCGGTGGCGGGGTTCGCCGGCGCGTTGAGCGGGCGCTTGCGCAACGGCTCCCTGCAGACCTATGTGGCCTGGTTGCTGGCGGTGGTCTCGCTGGTGCTGCTGACGCAGCTGGGGCCGCGTTTGCTGAGCGGCGACCGGGCGCTGCTGCCCCTGGACGGGGTGGCGCTGCTGGCCGGCGCCATGTTGATCGTGGCCGCGGTGATCACCGCCATTCTGCACCGCCACCGGATGACGGCGATCATGTCGATCAGCGTGGTGGGGCTGGTGGTGTCGCTGGTGTTCGTGCGCTTCTCGGCGCCGGATCTGGCGCTCACCCAGCTTTCCGTGGAAGTGGTCACGGTGATGCTGCTGATCCTGGCGATGTACTTTCTGCCGGTGCGCACCAGCGCCGAATCCGGCGTGTTCAGAGTGTTCCGCGATCTGTTCCTGTCGGTGGTGGTCGGCGGCGGCGTCGGCGTCATGGCGTTCGCCATGATGACCAGCGACTTCAACAGCATCAGTGGCTTCTTCCTGGAGAACGCCAAGCCGGGCGGCGGTGGCACCAATGTGGTCAACGTGATCCTGGTGGACTTCCGGGGCTTCGATACCTTCGGTGAGATCACCGTGCTGGGCATCGCCGCCATGGGCATCTACGCGCTGCTCAAGGATCTCAAACTGACCTCGCCCCGGGCGGATTCCACCGGCCGGCCCTGGGCGCGGGACGCGCACCCGCTGGTGCTGGTGACCATCTCGCGGCCGTTGCTGCCGCTGGCCCTGCTGGTGTCGGTGTACATCTTCCTGCGCGGCCATAACCTGCCCGGCGGCGGCTTTATCGCCGGCCTGGTGACGTCGGTGGCGCTGTTGCTGCAGTACGTGGCCTCCGGGGTGGGCTGGATGCACCACCGCATGCCCGGCGACTACCACCCGGTGGTGGCGTTGGGCCTGCTGCTGGCCGGGATCACCGGGGTGGCCTCCTGGTTGTTCGGCCATCCGTTCCTGACCAGCACCTTTGATTACATCCACTGGCCGCTGGTGGGCAAGTTCGAGGTGGCCAGCGCCATGCTGTTCGATACCGGTGTGTTCCTCACCGTGGTGGGCGCCACGCTGCTGATGCTGGCGAACCTCGGCAAGCTGTCGCTGTTGGACGACAAGGGCGCCGGCACCGGCGCCGGGAATGACCCTGACCAAACCGGCCAGAGAGGAGGCGCCTGATGGAAGTGATGCTTGCGTTGATCATCGCGACGCTGGTCGGTTGCGGCGTCTATCTGACCCTGCGCGCGCGCACCTTCCCGGTGATTCTGGGCATTACGCTGCTCAGCTACGGGGTCAACCTGTTCGTGTTCGTGTCCGGCCGCTTGAGCCTGAACCAGGTGCCGGTGGTGGGCATGTCCGAAAACGCCAGCGACCCCTTGCCCCAGGCGCTGGTGCTGACCGCCATCGTGATCGGTTTCGCCATGACCGCCTTTCTGGTGGTGCTGGCGCTGCGCGGCCAGGGTGAAATGAAGAGCGATCACGTGGACGGTGGCTCCGACGGGGAGGACGGCTGATGGAACATTTGATCATCGCGCCGATTCTGATCCCCGCGTTCGCGGGCATGCTGCTTTTGCTGGAGGTCCGCGAACGCCAGCACCTCCGCCGCCTCACCGGTCTGCTGGCGACCCTGGCATTGATCCCCGTGGCGCTGGGCCTGTGGCAGCAGGCGGCCAGCGGCGATATCGGCGTGTATCAGCTGGGTGACTGGCGGGCGCCGTTCGGCATCGTGCTGGTGCTCGACCGGCTGAGTGCCCTGATGGTGCTGCTCACGGCGGTGCTGGCGCTGCCGGCGCTGATCTACGGCAGCCGTGGCGACGACCGGCGCGGCGCCAACTTCCACGCGCTGTTCCAGCTGCAGCTGATGGGCATCAATGGCGCCTTCCTGACCGGCGACCTGTTCAACCTGTTCGTGTTCTTCGAGGTGCTGTTGATCGCCTCCTACGGGCTGGCCCTGCACGGCCGTGGCCCGGCCCGGGTGAAGGGCGGCATTCACTATGTGGTGCTCAACCTGATCGGTTCGGCGCTGTTCCTGGTTGCGCTGGGGCTCGCCTACGGCACCACTGGTACGCTCAATATGGCCGACTTTGCGGTCAAAGTGAGTGAACTGGAGGGTAACAGCCTGGATCTGGCGCGCCTTTCCGGCCTGCTGATGTGGGTGGTGTTCGGCCTGAAGGCGGCGCTGTTCCCGCTCTATTTCTGGCTGCCGGCCACCTACGCCAGCGCCACGGCGCCGGTGGCGGCGCTGTTCGCGATCATGACCAAGGTGGGTATCTACGCCATCGCCCGGGTGTACGGCCTGGCGTTCAGCGGCGGCGCGCTGGCCGGGCTGGGCCGGGACCCGCTGTGGATTCTGGCGCTGATCACCCTGGGCCTGGCGGCGGTGGGCGTGCTCGGCGCCCGCCGCCTCGGCGAAATGGTGGCCTATTTGCTGGTGATGTCGGTGGGCACGCTGGTGGCCGGGCTGGCCTGGTCGTCGCCGGCGGCGTTCGGCGCCATGCTTTACTACCTGATCCACTCGACCCTGGTGTGCGGCGGCCTGTTTCTGCTGGCGGACCTGGTGTCCCGGGGGCGTGGGGAACTGGCGGACCGGCTTGAAGCGGGGCCGTCCCCCGTCGGCCGCGGGGTGCTCGGCGCGCTGTTTTTCGCCGGCGCCATCGCCGTGGTCGGCCTGCCGCCGTTATCCGGCTTTATCGGCAAGGTCGCCCTGATGCAGGTGGTGCCGGCGCCGGTCTATTGGTTGCTGTTGCTGGGCGGCGGCCTGATCGCCCTGATCGGCCTGAGCCGGGCCGGGTCGACGCTGTTCTGGCGGGCCACCGGCGACGGCGAAGAACGCAGCCTGGACGGGCCGCGCCTGGCGGCCACGGTGGCGCTGCTGGCCACCACCCCGGCGCTGGCGATCTGGGGTGAGCCGGTGCTTGAAGCCTGCCTGGCGGTGGCCGGGCAGTGGGCGCAGCCCGGCCTGTATATCGACGCGGTGCTGGGCGCCGGGGAGAGTGCGTTATGAGTCGAGTATTGCCGTTTCCGCTGTTGAGCCTGTTTCTGTGGGCCACCTGGATGCTGCTTAACGGCTTCTCCTGGGGGCACGCCCTGCTCGGTCTGGTGCTCGCGGTGGTGCTGCCGCTGGGCACCCAGTCGTTCTGGCCCAATGTGCCGCGCCTGCGCAACTTCCCCAAACTGGTGCGGTTCGTGCTGGTGGTGCATTGGGACATTCTCACCGCCAATATGGCGGTGGCGATTCTGATCCTCGGGCCGCCCCGGCGTTTGCGGCCCGGGTTCGTGGAGCTGCCGCTGGACCTGACTGACGAGTTCGCCATCACGCTGCTCGCCAGCACCATCTCGCTGACGCCGGGCACGGTCAGTGCCGATGTCAGCGAGGACCGGCGCACCCTGCTGATCCATGCCCTCGACGTGGACGACCAAGACGCCATGATCCGGCAGATCAAGCAGCGCTATGAGCGGCCACTGAAGGAGATTTTCGAATGCTAGAGACCGCGCTGACGATTGCCTTCGGGCTGTTCGTGCTGGCCCTGCTGCTCAACCTGTACCGGTTGTTGCGCGGGCCCACGCTGCCGGACCGGGCCCTGGCCCTGGACACCATGTACATCAACACCATCGGGCTGATCGTGCTGTACGGCATTTCCTCGGACAGCAAGCTCTATTTCGAGGCCGCCATGCTGATCGCGTTGATCGGCTTCGTGAGCACCGTGGCGGTGGCCAAATACATGTTGCGTGGCGACATCATCGAGTAGGGACGACACTATGAACGAGATCGTTGAATTTCTGGTCAGTGCCTTCATTCTGGTCGGGGCGGTGTTCGCGCTGGTGGGGTCCATCGGCCTGGTGCGGCTTTCGGATTTTTATCTGCGTCTGCACGGCCCGACCAAAGCCAGCACCCTGGGCGTGGGCGGCACCATTCTCGGGTCGCTGCTGTTTTTCTCCTGGCAGGAGCGGGCGTTGCAGCTCCAGGAAGTGCTGATCGTTCTGTTCCTGTTTATCACCGCTCCGGTATCGGCGCACATGCTGGCCAAGGCGGCCATGCACCGCAATCTGAAGCGCCGGGAAGATACCCGCGGCGGCCCCTGGAAGCAGTAGCCGCAAGCGGGTTTAATAGTGCTTGTTGTGCAGGAATTATGAAATTTGTAAAAGGTATTAGGACGTGGAAACTTTTTCCAAAGGCGGCCAGTCCTAATCAATAGCTACGGACCGGTACCCCCGATCCCCCAGTACCCTCACCGGTTCGTAGCTTCTGGACACCCCGGTCTCTCCCCCAGGAGGCTGGGGCGGCAAGCCTCCCTGGCAGCGCAGTCGTTCCCTTCCCCCACTTGCTGCCAGGGATTTTTTTTGCCCACTGAAAAGTGGGACTTCCCCTCTTCCTTCTTCTTGCCGTTCACTGAAGCAAGAGGCATGCCTGTTTTTGGAAATCGGTAAAAGACGTTTTATGTCAGTGGGTTACACTGAATCGGCACGCTTTGGCCGGTGCCGCCCCTGCGCCAGAGCGGTGTCGTAAAACGTCGCCGGAGTGACGGACCCGGTCAGCCCGCCGGGTCCGGCGGCACCGCCAGCCAGGTGCCGAGCTGGCGCCAGGCCTCGTCGCAGCCGCTGCCGTTGGTGGCGGAAAACAGCTGGGCGCTGAGCGGCGCCGGGTGATCGCGGACGTCCTTGAGCACCTGCAGCAGGGTGTTCTTGGCGGCGCCGTACTTGAGTTTGTCCGCCTTGGTGATCAGCAGGTGCAGCGGCATGCCGGCGCGCGCCGACCATTCCAGAATCAGACGGTCGAAATCCTTGAGCGGATGGCGGATGTCCATCAACAGCACCAGCCCGGTGAGGCTTTGCCGGCGCGCCAGATAATCGTCCAGGTCGCGCTGCCATTGCTGGCGGGTCACCTTGTCCACCTTGGCGTAGCCGTAGCCGGGCAGGTCCACCAGGCGCCGCTCCTCGTCCAGCTCGAAGAAGTTCAGCAGCTGGGTGCGGCCCGGGGTCTTGGAGGTGCGCGCCAGGGTGCGCTGGCCGGTGAGGCGGTTGATGGCGCTGGATTTGCCGGCGTTGGAGCGGCCGGCGAAGGCCACCTCGAAACCCGCGTCCGGGGGGCACTGTTCCACGTTCTGGGCGCTTTTCAGGAAGCGGGCCTGGTGGAGAAGGCGCTGGGTCGGATCTTGGGCCATTATCGGTCTCTCAGTGAGCGCGGACAGCGAATACCCGCGCCTTTAATAAGGCATATGACGGGAGCGAACCTCTAGTATATAATGCGCGCCGTCGCGCGTTCGCCGTGCGGCCGACGTTCTACAGGTGTTTGTGTGCAAAGGCAAATTCGGCGCCGACGCCTGAGTAAGCCAGCATGTCGCCAGCTCATGGGGAGATTCACATGAAAGGTTTTGCCACGGGGCTCGCCCTCGCCATCGCTATGAGCCTGTCGGCCGGTGCCCAGGCCGAATCCGTCAAAGAGCTCTATGATCAGAGCTGCACCTACTGCCATGCCAGCGGTGCCGCCGGCGCCCCCAAAACCGGGGACCAGGCCGCCTGGAAGCCGCGCATGGACAAAGGCATGGACACGCTGGTCAAGCACGTCGAGGAGGGCTACAACGCCATGCCCCCGGGCGGCATGTGCGGCGACTGCTCCAAAGAAGATTATCGTGCTCTTATTGAATACATGACCAAGTAATCCCTGCTCTTGAAGGAAAGGCCATGAAGTGTTTCAAGCTGTTCGTGCTGTTGGCTGCCGTGGTGGCCACCCCCTTCGCCCTGGCCGAGGGCGACCCGGAAGCCGGTAAAGAGAAAGCCCAGGTATGCGCGGCCTGCCATGGCCCGGACGGCAATTCCCCCTCCGGCCAGTACCCGAGTCTGGCGGGGCAGGGCGAGCGCTACCTGATCAAGCAGCTTAAGGCCTACAAATCCGGTGAGCGCGAGAACGCCATCATGCAGGGCCAGGCCGCCAATCTGAGCGAGCAGGACATGCAGGACCTGGCCGCCTTCTTCACCGAGCAGTCCGTGAAAACCGGCCAGGTGAAGCCGGACCTGGTGGAAATGGGCGAGCGTATCTATCGCGGTGGCGACGTGGAGCAGGGCATCCCCGCCTGCGCCGGTTGTCACGGCCCCGCCGGTCAGGGCGTCGACGCCGCCGGTTTCCCGGCACTGGCCGGCCAGCAGCCCGCCTACACGGAAAGCCAGCTGAAAGCGTTCCGCGCCGTCGGCCGCGAGGACATCGGCGACATGGCCAAGCGTGACAACGATCCCCAGGCGATGATGCGCACCCTGGCGGCGAAGATGAGCGACGCCCAGATCCAGGCGGTCTCCAGCTTCGTGGCGGGTCTCTCCGCGCCGGAGCGCGACAGCGACGAATAACCCGCTGTTGATCGGCGTTCAGCGAAAAGGCAGCCTTCGGCTGCCTTTTTTGTGGCCGCCGTTCATGGGCAAGACGGCGCCAATGCGGTAATAATGCAACTTTCCGTGACCGTGGGGAGCGTTTTCGCGTTATCACGGTCCTATCTGCCACGATCAAAGTGGAACAGCCAACAACAAGGAGAACCTCATGTTGCGAACGGTTATGGCGGTGCTGCTCGGCCTGACTCTTACGGCGGCGGCCTGGGCACAGGAATCCGGCGGCGAGCACGCCCGCTACGCGGAAGGGACCCACTACAAGGTTCTGGACAATCCCGGCAATGTGGACGAGCCCGGTCAGGTGGAAGTGCGCGAGTTCTTCTCCTACATCTGCCCGCATTGCTTCAGTCTGGAGCCGGTGATCGAGGACTGGCTGGAAGACAAGCCGGAGCACGTTAACTACGTCCGCTCGCCGGTGACCTTCCTGCAGAACGCGGAGCCCCTGGCCCGCGCCTACTATGTGGCGGACATCCTCGACAAGGTGGATGAGATCCACAAACCCCTGTTCGACGCCATTCACAAGCACCGGGAGCCGCTGTTCACCCCCACCGCGCTGGCCGACTTCTTCGCCAAATACGGCGTGGAAGAGGATGAGTTCAACCAGCTCTACAGCTCTTTCGGGGTGTCCACCAAGCTGCGTCAGACCGACGCGCTGGCCCGCGACTACCAGATCCGCGGCGTACCGTCCTTCGTGGTCAACGGGAAGTATCTGATTCTTCGCGACGGCCTGCGTAACAATCAGGAAATGTTCGACGTGATCGACTTCCTGGTGAAGAAGGAACGCCGCTAGCCCTTTCGGGAGTTCAAGCTGAATGCTGTTGGAGCGCGCGCGAACCGCGTACCAGTCCTGGAAAACCCGGCCCGCCGGGTTTTCCTTCGCACGCGAAGGCCACCGCCGCACCCGCCGGGTGCGCGAGGTCACCCTGCCGGATGACACCCTCAGGCTGCTGAGCTTCAACATTCAGGCGGGCATCGGCACCAGCCGGTTCCGGGAGTATTTCACCGGCAGCTGGAAGCATCTGGTGGCGCACCCGCGCAGTGTCGAGACCATCGAGCAGATCGCCGATGTGGTTCGCCATTTCGATGTGGTCGGCCTGCAGGAGGTGGATGGCGGCAGTTTGCGTTCACGCAATGTGAATCAGTTGGTTCACCTGGCGTCCCTGGCCGATTTCCCCTTCTGGCATCAGCAACTCAACCGCAACCTGGGCCGGCTGGGCCAGTTCAGCAACGGCTTTCTGAGCCGCCTGACGCCCTATTCCGTGGAGGACCACATCCTCCCCGGCCTGCCCGGGCGCGGCGTGATCCTGGTCAAGTTCGGCCACCCGGTGGAGCCGCTGGTGCTGGCGGTGGTGCACCTGGCGCTGGGCGAGAAAATGCGCAACACCCAGTTGGCCTACATCACCCGCCTGCTGTCGCCGTTCCGTTACGCCGTGGTGGTGGGTGATTTCAATTGCCGGCTGGAGCACCTGGGCAGTTCGCCGCTGGCGGAGCTGGGCCTGCGCGCCGTGGAGGGCGACCTGAACACCTTCCCGAGCTGGGCCCCGTACCGGCACATCGATCATATCCTGGCGTCCCCCGAGCTGGAGGTCAGCCACAGCCGGGTGCTCACCGACTGCCTGCTTTCCGACCATCTGCCCCTGGCCACGGAAATCCGCATCCCCGACGCGGTGCGGGCCGCCACCCTGGAACACCGGCTGCCGCTGATCGACTGAGCGGCGGTTTACGCGTCTTCACGAAATACTCACAAAATCGCTAAGCCCGGAGGGATCGGTTTAAGAGCGCCGACATCTTTGCCGGCCATGCTCTCTGTTTGATTCGCGGAGGGCGGTTTAATGGGTAGGACTACCGATGAGGAAGAGCCGGGTTTGGTCAGTAATGGCCGGCGGCTGTTTTTGCTGGGCATGGCCGGCACCGCCGTGGTGCTGTCCGGGTGCGGTGGCGGTGGGGGAAGCGACACGGTGACGCCGGCACCCAATGAGCCGGCACCGCCCGACCCGGATCCGGGCACGCCGCCGGAACCACCGACGCAGCCCCCGGCACCGCAGCCGGACAGCCATCCGCCGCGTGGCCTGCATGTGAGTCTGGAGGACAGCACCCGGCGGACACGCACCGTGACCTGGTTCAGCGACGGCAACGAGGCGCCGGCCCAGCGCCTGGAATACGACCAGCCGGAAGCGGACTGGGACCCGCAAAGCGTGCAGAGCCGCCCTTTCCTGAAATGGGTTTACGCGCGCTCGGAGCCCACCTTCGGTGTGGAGGCGCTGACGCACCGCGCGATGGCGCCGGCGCTGGACCCGCGCAGACCGTTCCGCTACCGCGTCGGGTCACCCGAGGGGGGCTGGTCGCGGGTCTACTGGCTGGCGCCGATTGACACGCAGCGCTGGTCGTTCACGCACTTCGGCGACCACGGTATCAGTGAGCGGGCCAAACGCGTGGTCGATGAGAGCCTTCAACATCCCAGCGATCTTCTCTTGTTGGCCGGTGATCTGTCGTACGCGAATGGCGAGCAGCCGATTTGGGATCAGTGGTTCGATCTCGCCGAGCCCCTACTGGCGAGTACCGTTACCATGGCGGCGGCCGGCAACCATGAGGCCAAGGATGGCGACGGCCTGAACGCCGGCAAGGCCTTTAAAAGCCGTCTCACTCACCCCGACCCGCTGTTGAATAACCTCAATGACAACCCGGGAAGTACCTACTACCCGTTTGACGTTAACCGGGTGCATTTCTTCGTCAGTAGCGCCGGCGCTTTGATCGACGACTTTTCCCTTGCCGAGGAATTGATCAATTTGGAGATCGATCTCTCAAAAGCGGCGCTACGCCGGTTGCGGGGCGAGATCGACTTTATCGTGCTGGTGCAGCATTACCCGATCTGGACCGACCAGCTGGGGCGCAGCCCCGCCAATTTCGCCCTGGTTACGCTGCAGGAGAATATTCTTCTACGCTATGGCGTGGATCTGCTGCTTGTCGGGCACGACCATGTCTATCAGCGTTCCCACCGTATGGCCTACGGGTTCCGCTCTCCTTTCGGCTACGTACAGGTGATGGCGGGCACTGGCGGCGAGTCCGTGCGTTTGTTCGACGAGGCGCCGCAGGATTGGTCGGCGTCTCAATTCGTGGGTATCGGGTTGGTGCACTATCAGGTCGAGCCGGGCCGCATTACAGGCGAATTCTGGGGCGCCGCGCCGGAGGGGCTGGAGGATGAAAACCGCCAGACCGTGACCGGACCTTTTCAGCCGCGTGACCGCTTCGTGGTCGAAAAGCGCGGTCTGTTGGCCTGCCGTGACTGCGCCCTGCCGGCCCGGTCGCCCGCTGAACTGCTCGCTGATTATCCCGATGTCGTGGCCCATACGCGACGCCGTAACCGCCTTGCCCATGAGCATCGCGGCTAAGCGACAGTCTCTTAAGGATGCCGGGTCGGAGGTCGCTACAGCTTGATCGGGGGCGCCTCCCTGGGGCGCAGGGCCGGTGACAGCAGAATGCGTGCCGCCAGTTCGTTCTGCCGGCGGGTGCCGGTTTTCCGGAACACCGACTTCAATTGCCCGCGTACCGTCTCCACCGATAAGGACAGACGGTCCGCCAGGCTTTTAAGGTCGCTGCCTTCAGCGATCGCGGCGGCGACGCGAGCCTCCGCCGAGGTCAGATCAAACAATTCGGCAACCTGTTGTTCGTCCACCGCGCCCTCGTATTCCGGCGCGTGGAAGTAAACCAAGGCGCGGCCTTCTGGGGCCAGCAGAGCGCCGCTATTGGCCGGAGCGATGGGCCCCACCATGCACACCAGCCTGCCGCCATCCCGTCGGGGCAGAGACACGGTGCCCCCGGAGTGTCGCCAGTCCCGGCCGGCGCCGGCAATGACGCGGTCCACCAGAGTCAGAAAGCGCTCCCTCGGGCCTTGCCGCTTGGGTGCCAGACGTCCGTGCCGGCAGGCCAGACTTTCCTCGCCGGCGATCAGCGCCTGCGCGCGGTCGCAGAGAAATTCCACGCGGCCGCCTTGAGCGAGCACCGCGAATGGCCGGTGCGCGGCCGTTCGTCCGCCGCGCTGGCCCCATTCCAACTGATGCAAGTGGCGGGTCAGGTCGATGGCCCGGCGCACATGGGGCACCAGCTCATTGAACCAGGCGGTATCCTGTGCCTCGTAGGGGCCCTGCCCGCCGGTGCGCTGCACCAGCAGCTGGATGGTGTAGTCATCGGCCTGGTACACGGTGCCGCAGACACCGTGGTGGATATCCAGGCCGCGGGCCCAGTCGTTATAGAACTCGGTCTTGTAGAAACGGCGCTGCCGGCAGGAAAAATCCAGGTAGGTGGAGTACAGGCGCCCGGCGGGCTTTTCCTTCAATTCCGGGCGCCAGGGGCAGGTGTTGACGAAATAATCCACGTAGTCCTGGTGGGCGCGGTCGTCGATATTGATCTTGGTGCTGGAACGCACCGTTTCCGCCGCCTTGTCGAGTACCAGCAGACGGGCCGAACGGGATTGGCTGACGGTGACCAGCTGGTGGAGAAAACTCCGCCACAGCGACTGATCCGTGGGTGTGGCGTAAAGCGTATCCAGAAGCGCCTGATGGCCTGCCCCGGTATAAGGAAGTCTGCTAGAACCTTCCATAAAACCCCCAATGTATCCTTGTCCCCCACGGTCAACTATGTCACAAAACAAGGCGCGCCGGTGACACCGGCGCGTCAACGTAACGATTGGACAACCGACCGCAAAATGCCGACACCGCCAATTACGCTGCCGCCAAGGGTGGAGACGCCGTCTTGAGAGTGTTCGTCTACGGCACGCTGCTGACCGGGGAGAGCAACCACGCCTGGCTGAAGGGCGCGTCATGTCTCGGCCGGTGGACCACGCCGCCACGCTTCACGCTGATCGATCTGGGCCCTTACCCGGTGCTGTCGGCGGGTGGCCGCACCGCCGTGACCGGCGAGGTCTATCGGATCAGCCGCCTGATTCTGCAGCGCCTGGACGTGCTTGAGGGCTATCCGGCTGATTACCAGCGGCGCCTGATCGACACGCCCTGGGGGCACGCCTGGGTGTACCTGCGCGCCAGCGCCCCGGCCGGTCGGCCACTGCACCATGGCGACTGGCGGCGCCGTCCGCTGGCGCATCGAGCCTTTTATCCGCTTAGGGGGAAACAACTTGGAACGCGAAGTCATACTGAGTGACGGGCGCCGGCTGGCGGCCACCGAGAAGAACGGCGCCGGCGACACCCTGGTGGTGCTGGTGCACGGCTGGTGCTGCCGACGCAGCGACTGGCACGCCTACCTGGAAAGCGCGCCGGAGACGGTGAGTTTTCTGGCGCCGGATCTTCCCGGCCATGGCGATTCCGCATCGACCCCGGGTACCTGGACGGTGGCCGGCATGGCGCGGGACCTGGCCGCTATGGTGAACGCCCGACGGCCCGCCAGGGTGGTGCTGGTGGGCCATTCCATGGGCGGCGCCGTGGCGCTGGAGGCCGCGGCGCTGCTGGAATCCGTGGCCGCGGTGGTGTTCGTCGACACCTTCATCATTCCCTACGGTGATCTGTCGGAGGACGACGCCGCCGGCATCGAGGGCGGCTTCCACGAGGATTTCCCGGCGGCGGTGGGCAGGCTGGTGGAGGCCAACACCTCCGACGCCATGCCGGAGCACCTGAAACAGACGCTCGGCGCGCAGATGGCGTCCGCGGCCCCGGACAAGATGCTGCCGCTGTGGGGTGACCTGTTGCGCTGGAACCCGGAGCCCGCCTTCGCGGCCGTGAAGGCGCCGCTGTTCGCCATCAACGGTGAAATGATCCCGGATGTCGCCCGCCAGCGCTGCGCCGGCCGGGTCAGTGACACGGTACTGGCGTACCCCGGCCATTTCCCCCAGTGGGAACAGCCGGAGGCGTTCAGCCAGGCCCTCAACAAGCAGCTCGAAGCGCTGCGGCTCTAGCGGGCCTCAGTGGCGCATTAGTAGCGCGTTTCCGCCATGCCGGAGAACTGCTTGGCCAGATAGGTGGCGTAGTTGTCGGTCATGCCGGCGAGAAAGTCCAGCGCCCGCATGATGCACTGGTAGAGCCGTTCCTGTTCGTCCATGTCCGCCAGGCCGTCCGGGAAGCTGTGGCGGCCGATCAGATCGATGATGCGCTCGTGGCGGTAGTTGCGCGTGGCGCCGCGGGCGTGGGACAGCGACGCCTCGATCAGGCCGTCCAGCAGGGCGCCCATCACCTCGAAGGCGCCGATCTCCAGCTCGATCTTGCGCGGGTGCTCGAACACCTTGCCGCGCGCCAGCTGCTTGGCGTTTTCCACGACGTCGTAGACCGCCGGTTCGCAATGGTGCAGCAGGTCGCCTTCCATGTTGCCGGCCAGCAGAGCCTCGTGGTTGGCGACGAAGGCCTCGACCCCCGCTTCGATAAACCGCTCAATGATCTTGCCGCGCAGCAGCGCCGCCTTGCGGCCGTCGCGCAGCTCGGAATGGACCAGGCGGCGCACTTCGTTGTTGTCCGGCAGGGCGGGCTGCAGCAGGGCGTAGACCTCGTCCCAGTGCAGCAGATCCATCTCCAGCCCGTCTTCCAGATCAATGATCGCGTAGCAGAAGTCGTCCGCCGCCTCCATCAGGTAGGCGAGCGGGTGGCGGCAATGGCGGCCGGGCGCCAGTTCCCGGAGCCCGGTGGCCGCGCACACTTCCTGGAAGGCGTCCGCCTCGGACAGAAAGGCGCTGTATTTGCCCGGCTTAAGGCCACCCTCAGCGGCGCGGGACGACAGCCACGGGTACTTCAGGAACGTTGCCAGGGTGGCGTAAGTCAAGCGCATGCCATCGTCGTACTGATGGTATTCGCTCTTGGTGAGGATGCGGAAACCCTGGGCATTGCCCTCGAAGTAGATCAGGTCGGATTGCTGTTCCGGCGTGAGCAGGTCCAGATAGCGCTGGCCGCGCTCCTGGAACCAGGCGCGGATCGCACGCTCGCCGGTGTGGCCGAACGGCGGGTTGCCGATGTCGTGGGCCAGGCAGGCCGACTGCACGATATCGCCCAGGTCGGTGGCGCCGGCCCCTTCCGGCAGGTGACCGAGGGCCTGCAGGCGCTCGCCGGCGCGGATGCCCAGGGTGCGGCCCACGCAGGACACCTCCAGGGAGTGGGTGAGCCGGTTGTGCACATGGTCGTTGGTGGCCAGTGGGTGCACCTGGGTTTTGCGCGCCAGGCGCCGGAAGGCGCCGGAGAAGATGATCTTGTCATGGTCGCGCAGAAAGGCGGTGCGGCCGGTTTCATCCTTGGCGTCGCGGTGTCCCAAGCGGCCCTTGTTGAGCAGTTGTTCCCAGTTCATGGTTTGCGTATCCGTCCCGGGGCCGGTCGTTGAAATGGTGAATGCCGCCCCCACGCTGTGGGGAACGGCGAATGAAGTTCATCACATCTTGATGCCGCGTCTGTCAGCGTCAAGCGGAATATCGACAAGGAGCCACTATGAATTTGGACAAGCCACTTCTGATGCTGGTCACCAGCGCATCACAGATGGGTCAGGGTCAACAGACCGGTCTGTGGCTGGAGGAATTCGCGATTCCCTACCAGATTTTCCGCGACAACAAGGTGCCGGTCCGGGTGGCCAGCCCCACCGGCGGCAAGGTGCCCATCGATCCCCGCTCGGTGCCGGACGATGAGCAGAAAGAGCAGTGGAAGGACGCCATCGCCGAGCTGGAGAACACCCGCCCCCTGGAGGAAATCTGGGAAGACGGGTTCGTCGGCGTGTTCGTGCCCGGTGGCCACGGCGCCATGTTCGACATGCCTGACAATCCCCTGGTGGCCGGCGTGCTGGAGCGTACCTGGGCCCAGGGCGGCGTGGTCAGCGCGGTCTGTCATGGCCCGGCGGCCCTGGTGGGGGTGCGCGACGAAAATGGCGTGCCGCTGGTCAAGGACCGCCGTGTGAGTTGCTTCACCAACGAAGAGGAGCGCGAAGTGGGCCTCGACGAGGTGATGCCGTTCCTACTGGAAACCCGCCTCCAGGAGCTCGGCGCGGAGATCCACAATACGGGTAAATTCGAACCCCATGTGGTCACCGACGGGCGTCTGGTGACCGGTCAGAACCCGCCTTCCAGCGAAGTCACCGCGAAAGCGGTGGTGGACGCGTTGTACGCCGAGTAACGACCACGCTCAGGAATCGCAGGGGCCCGTCCAGCGGGCCTCTTCCTCGGTCGTCATCCCCGGTCCCTTTTCCGATTTGGTGCTGATTGCCGCGTTATAGCGTTCGTCGCTGTTGATGGTCATGGAGCCATCAACGCTCAGAGTACGATTGCCGGACGTGCATTGGGTCTGCCACTCAAGGCTCTTTCCATCCCGCTGGAACTGCGGGCTGCTACAGCCATTGCGCAGTGAGGCCTGACGGATGGTGAGCGCCATGTCGTCCGCCTGCTTGGCGCTCAGGCACTCCGTGTCGGTGGTTTCCTTGTCCATACCCGGCGGCAGTTCGCTGGTGATGGTGCGCTTCACTTCCCATTTCCCGGGTTTCAAGTCCGCGGCCAGGGTCTGGCCCGAGAGTGTCAGCAAAGCAGTAAACAGTATTGTCCTGGTGCGTTTCATGGTTGGCATCCCTATCAACGAAAACTGGTGGTCAGTATAACCGCGCTGTGTGAGTAGGAGCCATGTATCGCCGCCCATGGCCGCCCGTTGTGTGCCATCTGTCACTGACGACGGTCCTTTCTCACTGAAAACGTTAACCCATTCCGATTTCAGAGCTACGGTCCGTGATCCGGTTTGAGAAAAAAGCAGGGTCATCGTTTGTTAATGGAAAGAATTCCGGCGCCTGTATAGGGTCTACCCGACAGGGACGGAGGAGTTTGCGATGTATCGGTCATGGATGATGTTTGCCGCGCTGCTGGTGATGGTCGGCTGTGACAACGCCACGGAGGCGCCGGCTCCGGCGCCGGCGGAAGCCGAAGGCGGTGGGTTTGCTGAGCCGCTGGGTGGCTACCGGGTAGTGCGGCGGTGCAATGGCCTCGGCCCGGCGTCGCTGGATCTGACCCCCAGGGGTCTGAGCGGGAACTATCGCCTTCTGATTCGTGGCGATGGCGATCCAGCGAGCTACACCGCGGTGGATCACCTGGAATTCAGTGTGTCCTGGAACGACGACGACAGCGCCATTGAAACGGCTCGCGACGGCCTTCGGTTGTATGAATGGCGGGCCCGGCTTACCAAGGAATCGGGTTGGCTGCGGAATCTGAATGGCGACATGGCGTTGCCGGACGATGCCGTCGCCGCCTATGACGCGGACAAGGACCGTTTCTTCTTTGAAAGCGGATGCGGGGAAGAGGCGCGCTCCCCTGCGCATGCCTATAACGCCACCCAATCCAGATTGGTGCTGCGGTCCCTCAATCTCGCTATGGCGGAGGCGCGCGAACGGCTTCATCACGAAGCGGGTCTTCAATACATCGAGTATCGGGGTGACTATCTGGGCCGCTCCGGCGCCGATGGCGTCACCGAGGGGCACCATGACCGTAATCAACACCTTTTGGACGTGGCCGCGTTAATGAGAACCGACGCCGTGAACAAAGTGCCGGGCTTGGCGCGGCTGGTCACCGAACACCGGCCGGAGGACGCCGCGCAAGCGCAACGCTACCAACAGGAGCTGCCGGCGTACTTGCGCGCCGCCGCCATGGCCCACGCCCGCTGGTACATCGACTCCGCGGACATCCGCCTGGACTGGTTCCAGGGAACCTATCCGGAGGGCGAAGCCGCGATCCGCGAGGGTATGGCGGCGTTGCAGGGCGCCTACCTGCGTTTGGCGGAGGAGTAAGCGCCTTGTCCCTGGAAGATGGGCAGGCAATGGCGCGGAAGTGGTCTATGATGGTGTGGACGGTAACATTCCGGTCACCCTTATCCGGCACGCCGCTGAGCCGGTGGGCCGTTCGACCTTCACTCAGGAGGAAGGCACCCATGAGCATCTACGACTTTCAGGCCCGCGACCTCAACGGTGAGGAAAAGCCCCTCTCCGACTACAAGGGCAAGGTTCTGCTGGTGGTGAACACCGCCAGCAAGTGCGGCTTCACGCCGCAGTACGAAGGGCTGCAGAAGCTGTACGCCAACTTCGCCGACCGGGGGCTGGAAGTGCTGGGTTTCCCCTGCAACCAGTTCGGCCGCCAGGAGCCCGGCGAGGCCGGGGAAATCGGCGCCTTCTGCGAGAAGAATTACGGCGTCTCGTTCCCGATGTTCGAAAAAGTGGACGTCAACGGCGACAACGCCCATCCGGTGTTCAAGTTTCTGAAATCGGAATCGCCGGGCCTGCTGGGCACCGAGGCGATCAAATGGAACTTCACCAAGTTTCTGGTCGATCGCGACGGCAACGTGGTCAAGCGCTACGCGCCGAAGGACAAGCCGGAAAAGCTCGCCGACGACATCGAAGCGCTGCTCTGAGGCCCGTCAGGCGGGCAGCACCGCGTAGTAGATAGCGTAGAAATGGCAGACACTGCCGCCCACCACGAACAGATGCCAGATGGCGTGGTTGTACGGCAGCCGGTCGGCCAGATAAAACACCACGCCGGCGGTATAGGTGATGCCGCCGGCGAGCAGCAGCCAGAAGCCCAACGGGCTGACCGTGTCCATCAGCTCCCCGGACGCGAACATCACCAGCCAGCCCATGGCCAGGTAAATTCCCACCCGGGCCAGTTTGTAGCGGTTACCGAAACGCAGCTTCAGAACGATACCGGTGAACGCCAGCCCCCAGATCACGCCGAACAGGGTCCAGCCCACGGTGCCGCGCATATTGACCAGCAGAAACGGCGTATAGGTGCCCGCGATCAACGCGAAAATCGCGCAGTGATCCAGCATCTTGTAGAGCGCCCGCCGATGCGGGCGCCGGCTGCCGTGGTAGAGCATGCTGGCGCCGTACAGCAGCGCCAGGCTGGCGCCGAACACGCTGAAGGAAACGATTTTCCAGGGGTCGCCCTGGACGCTGGCCGACTCCACCAGTACCGCGGTGCCGGCGATGCTCAGCAGCAGGCCGATGGCATGGGTGAGGCTGTTGATCACCTCTTCGATCAGAGGGTAGTCCGGCTGACCCGGCTCGGAAGACGCGGAGGGTGTAGAAGGTGTCGTCATACACGTTCCTTGAGGTTAACCCGCCGTTCACTGAAAACGCGCATCATGAGCGCTGGCTTTGCGGCTTGCAAAGCGCGGATAAAGGTTCGATTGCACCAAGCTATGACGAGTATATCGAAAATGAGTTCGCGGTTCCGACCCCGAGGGCTTAGCGTAAAGGTATTGGAGTCAATCCGGACATTCCCGCAAAGGAGAGCACCATGATTGAACACAGCAAAGAAGTCTCCCAGGAGCTGAGTAAACTGCTCGCGGAGAGTTATACCCTGTATTTGAAAACCCACAATTACCACTGGAACGTCACCGGCCCGATGTTCCACAGCCTGCATCTGCTGTTCGAACAGCAGTACACCGAGCTGGCGACGGCGGTGGACACCATCGCGGAGCGCATTCGCGCCCTGGGCGATAAAGCGCCGGGCAGCTACGCGGCCTTCGCCCGTCTGTCGTCCGTGAAGGACGCCGAGGGCGAGCCGGACGCCACGGAAATGCTGAAGACGCTGACCGCGGACCATCGCATCGTGGCGGAGCGCGCCAACAAGGTGCTCAAGCTGGCCGCCGGCCATGAGGACGAAGGCACCGCGGCAATCGCCAGCGAGCGTATCGAGATCCACGAGAAGGCCGCCTGGATGCTGTCCGCCCACCTGGGCGATTGATAGCGAAGGGCTATTCGCTATATAGGCACCATTCGTTTTATTGATGAGGGCGCGGTGGCTACCATGCCTTCATCAATCAGCCACATTCCGATGCACCGAACAGGAGGAAGCATTTAATGTTGGAGAATCGTGAAGGCGAAAAGGTACCTGAAGTCACGTTCCGTACCCGCGAAGGCAACGAGTGGAAAGACGTTACCACTGATGATCTGTTCGCCGGCAAAAACGTAGTGGTGTTCGCCCTCCCCGGCGCGTTCACGCCGACCTGTTCGTCCACGCATCTGCCGCGTTACAACGAATTGGCGCCGGTGTTTAAAGCCAACGGCATTGACGAAATCATCTGTCTGTCGGTGAACGACGGCTTCGTGATGAACGCCTGGGCCGGTGATCAGGACGCCAACAACATCCGTTTCATTCCGGATGGCAACGGCGAGTTCAGCGAAAAGATGGGCATGCTGGTCGGCAAGCAGGACCTGGGTTTCGGTCCGCGCAGCTGGCGCTATTCCATGCTGGTGAAGGACGGCGTGATCGAGAAGATGTTCATTGAGCCGGAGAAGCCCGGCGACCCGTTCGAAGTGTCCGACGCCGACACTATGCTGACCCACATCAACGGTGAAGCGTCCCTGCCCCAGCGGGTGACCATCTTCACCAAGCCGGGCTGCCCGCACTGTGCCCGCGCCAAGCGCGAACTGCGCGACGCCGGCTTCAAGTTCGAGGAAATCGAACTGGGCAACCGTGGCCTGAGCTACAGCACCCTGGCCGCCGTCACCGGCGCCGGCACCACGCCGCAGGTGTACATCGAAGGCCAGCGTATCGGTGGCGCCGACGAGCTGACCGACTGGCTCAAAGCCACCGCCTGAAACCCATTACGCGCTCACCGTAATGCTCAACCCCGGGCAAAAGGATGTGCCCACGGGCGCGGGTTCGCCCCGCGCCATGATCTTCCCCAACTGGCCGGCTCCCCGCCGGCCTTTTTTATGCGTGGCCGCCGCGGTCTCCGGGCGGGCCACCCGCGGATTAAAAAATGGCACAACCGGCCCTGGAGTGTTTCGGGTGCGCTGGCCCATATTGACGGTCATTACTCAAGGTTCCAGTGAGGCGTCGTCGAGGCGCCGCTCACCGCGACAGGGAAGATGATTGCTATGAACGCCAAAGCCCCGATTTCCCCGAACGAGCCGCGTCGCACCAACGGCAGCGACATTCAGCCCCGGCGCATGGATTTCCAGTTCGACCCGGACATGCCGCGCTACTGGTTCGCCGGCGACCAGTTCAAGACCATTCTGCTGACCGCGTTGTCCTGTACCTTCCCGGAAGGCGAGCGCTTCTTCGTGCGCTCGGTGCGCCACTACCAGAAACAGATCACCGACCCGGATCTGCGCGAGCGGGTGAAAGGGTTCATCGGCCAGGAGGCGCACCACGGCAACGAACACGAACAGTTCAACGCCTTCATGGAGAGCAAGGGCGTGCCCACTCAAAAGGTGCACGATTATGTTCATGAAGGCATGAAGTGGATCGCCAAGAAGTTTTCTCCGGAGCGGCAGCTCGCCAAGACCTGTGCCCTGGAGCACTTCACCGCCATGCTCGCCGAGCTGATGCTTGAAGAGCCCGAGTTCCTGGAAGGCATGGACGAGCGCATGCTGCCGCTGTGGCTGTGGCACGCCATCGAGGAAAGCGAGCACAAGGCGGTGGCGTTCGACGTCTATGCCGATCAGGTGGGCAGCTACTGGGTGCGCACGTCGGAGATGGCGCTGACCACGGTGGAATTCATCGGCTTCACCATCTTCCACTACATCCAGCTGCGCCAGGGCATGGACGACAAGCGTGATTTGCGCTCGGTGGGCAACGGCCTGAACTGGCTGCTCGGCCGCCCGGGCTGGCTGCGCCGGCTGGGCCGTTCCTACGCCGCTTACTACAAGCCGTCGTTCCACCCGGAAAAGAAAGACAGCCGCGCGGTGCGCGAGCGCGCCCTGGCACGGCTGGCCGAGATGCTGGACCGGCCGGAGCTGGCGCCCCGCTAACGCTCCGTTCAGTCGCGCAGTATCCGCGGCCGGGGAATCTCCTGGTCGCGGAACAGCGCGGTGACCCGCAACACCACGTCACTCTGGAACGCTTTTTCGTAGCGCACGTCCAGCACATAGGCCTTGGAGCGGAACCGCACCGCCAGGGCGTTGCCGATCTCCACCTCTTCAATGGCGAAGGCCACCGGCTTCTTCAGATAGGCGTAGCGGCTGGTGACGATCACTTCCTCGATAATGCCGCGCACCTGTTCCAGGTCCGCCTGCACCGACACATGGAAGTCGGTGACCACCATCATGTCCAGTTCACCGGCGTTGCCGGAGGCCACCACGTCGGTGATGAAACGGGCGTTGGGAATCGTCACCAGGTTGTCGTCCAGCGTCTGCACGCGCACCGCGCGCAGGCCGATGGCGACGATCTCGCCGTAGGTGTCGCCGAAGCTGATCCGGTCACCGACCTGGAACGGCCGGTCGAACAGCAACAGCAGGCCGGCCACCAGCGACGCCGCCACGTCCTTGAGCGCGAAGCCCAGCGCCACCGCGATCGAGCCCGCTGCCGCCAGGATGAATTCCCGCGGCGGGTTGAGCACCCCGACGATCAGCGCGCCGGTGCCCAGGGTGTAGATCAGAAAGCCGATCAGCGTGGTGATCTGCAGGATCAGAAAGCGGCGTGCCGGCACCTTGTCCATCAGCGAGCCGCTGACTTTCTGAATGCCCCAGTTCAGCGCCCACAGGCAGAAACCGCCGGCCACCAGCAAAAGAATGGCGTAGGCGTTGAACAGGTCCACCACCACCGCCAGGTCCGTGACAATATCGCCGCTTTCATTCATGGAGCAGATTCTTCCTGGTCAGATGGTTGATCACGGTGTGGTACCAGAGCGGCACCAGCCGGTACCGGCCGTCGTCGCTCTGGCGGATAAAGCCGGCGTCGAAGCCCGCCTTCAGGGCGTAACGCACCACGTTTTCCGGCAGGTCGGTGGCGGCCACGATTTCCCCGCTGGACAGGTTTTCGTGGGTGGCGATGGCGGCGTACACGAACAGCAGATTCTCGCCGGCCTTTTCCACCGCGGTGCCCTGCGGTTTGGCGGGCAGCCCCACCAGCACCTGGCGACGGGTCACCTTCACCGAGCTCAGCCACAGCCTCAATGCCGCCATCGGGTTACCCCGGCAGGCGTCCCACAGCAGGCTGAAGTAGCGCTGCTCGGCGTTGCGCACGTTGCCCGCCTCCGGCCCCCGGGAGGACAGCAGCACCTCGTCGTAACGCAGGGTCTGGCCGGAAAGATGGTGCCGCGACAGAATCAGGGAGCGAATCTCGCTCTGCCCCCAGCGCTTCACGCGCACCACATTGCGGAACTGATATTCCCGGCCGAACACATTGCACAGGTACGCCCAGCTCTGGTTGTTGAGCAGCACCAGCCAGAACAGGTTGTCCAGGCGCGCGTTGGTCAAACGCAGCAGCGCGCGCCAGCCCTCCAGACCGCCGATCCGGGCGAGGAAGAAATTCTGCGCTTCGTCCAGTACCAGCAGGGTGGGGCGGCGCTGCTCATCGTTCTTCACCAGGCTGGCGGGGCCCTCCTCGAGAGACTCGTCCAGGGCCTCGGCGACCAGGGCGATGACGTCCTCCGGGGCCAGGGTCTTGGGCGGCACCGTCACGGACACCACCCGCAGGCCCTCGTCGTTTTTCTCCAGGGCGCGGGTCAGGCGGCGCGCCGCCATGCTTTTGCCGCTGCCTTTCTCGCCGGCCACCAGCAGGGTGTTCTCGTCGGTTTTGTCCTCGCGCCAGCGTTGAATCGCCTTTTCCATGGCGTCGGTGAGCCCGGTATCGATAAAGGGCGCCGGCTCGTCGTCGGGCAGGCCGGCGTCGAACCACTGCTGGTACTCGCGGGCGGGCCGCGTGTCGTCTTCGGCCTTGTCGTCCTCGTCGCCGCTTTGCGCGCGCATCCGGAACCAGCGCGCCTTGAGGCGCAGGTACCAGTCGGCGCCGGCCAGCAGCTGGTCCAGGTAACGGAACACGAAGTACACCAGAGCCACCGGAAGCAGCAAGGGCGCGGTCCAGGAGAACAGGCGCTGACTGAGCAGGCGCGCCGCCAGGGGGTCGAGCCGCGACGGCAGAATGCTCTGCAAGCACACCAGGTAGTCCTCGCCGCGCTGCGTGAGCAGGCGGCCGATGGCGGCGTACAGCGCCAGCCCCAGCAGCAGCCCGCTGAAATCATGCAGCAGGCCGCCGCCGAGCAGTTGGTCCACCGCCAGGAACAGCGCCCAGGGCAGCATCAGCCAGACCGCCACGCGGCGCGCCCGTTCGCCGGCCTGGTTGGCCTGTTCGCCGTTCAGGTAGGTGCCGGCGCCCTGGGCCACGCGCAGCACCAGCCATTCGCCGATCAGCCAGGTGAGCCCGAACACCACGTACAGCCGGGCCAGCGGCAGCAGCCACAGCAGCAAGCGGGTGGAGGGCGCCTGCAGCGCCGGTTCCACAAGGTCGAGCGCGAACCAGGGAATCAGCCACGGCAGCAGCGGCGCCAGCCCCGCCACCAGCCGGCTGAGGTTCCACAGCCAGCGGCGCCCGCCGCTGGCTTCCATGACGCGTGCGTGCAGCGACAGCAGGGCGCCTTTGCCGCGCCGGCTGAAATGGATCAGCACCGCGAACAGGGCGATACCCAACAACAGCGCCAGGGCGTTGCTGAGCAGCGGCAGATAGCGGCGCATCTCGCCGTTCAGGCGCCCCTCCTGGAAGGTGAGCTGGAACGCCTGATAGAGACGGTCCACGGCCAGCCCGGTTTCCAGATCAATCACCGTCAGCGCGGCGTCGAGCCCGCCGCCCCCGGTCAGCAACGACAGGCCGCCGGCCTGATCCCATAAAGCGGCGCGCAGCGCCAGCACCTGGCGTTGCGCCTCGGCGCTTTGCCGGCGCCAGAGCATTTCCTGGGCCGGTTCCGCCGCGCTCAGCCAGGGCGGGGTGCCCGGGCGCCGGGCCAGCCGGTCCAGCGCGGTGAAGGCGGCGGCCGGGTCCCGGCGCAGCAGCGGGGTCAGGGCGATCAGGCCGGCCAGGCGCTCGCGCAGATAATCGTCGGAGCCGCCCTCGGCCGGGGCGCCGGCCAGGTTCTGATACAGCTCGTGCCAAGTGGTCAGGGCGCGCCGCTGTTCGTCGGCCAGCTCAAACCATTGCAGCCGTTTCGCCCGGCGTTGTTCGGTGAGCCGCAGGGTTCGTTCGCGCACCCCTTTGTAGTCCGGGGCCAGGGCGTCGCAGCCGGGCACCACGGCGGCGGGCGCCCGCGACGGCGGCGGCGCGCTGCCGGTGGGGGCGGCGCCGAGCGCGTCGGTGAGCGCCGCCGGCGCCACCAGTTCCCCGGCCAGGGCCGCGTCCAGGTGCTCAAGATGCGTCTCCAGCCGCTGGTTGCCTTCGCGCCACTGGTTGAGCGCGGCCTGTTCGCGCTGGCACTGGGCGTCGCTGGCGGCAAGGGCCGGACCGGTAAGCCATAACGCCACAAGGACGAAATAAAACCGGTGCCGCCGCGAAAACCCCATGGTCTGTTCCTTTTTAATGGTTTCGCGCCATTGTAGGGACGCTGTGAGCGGGCGTCATCCGCGCCGCGGCGGTGTATAGTCGGGGTACGGACGTGATGATCGCGGCGGTGACAAGGAGATTGGCAAATGGCTTCGTTAGTGGTCAGGGATCTGATGGTGCGGCACCCGCCCTCTCTGGTGGCGGGCACCGAAATGACGTCGGTGGTGGCGACACTGTTGAACGGGCGCTATACCGGCTTGCCGGTGATCGACGGCGATCACCGGGTGATCGGTTTCGTCTCCGAGCAGGACTGCCTGCGCCATTTGCTGGTGTCCAGCTATCACCAGGAAGGGTCACTGCGGGTGGAAGAGCTGATGCACGATCAGCCGCTCACCGTGCGCGAGGACGATTCGGTGGTCGACGTGGCCGGGCTGATGGTCAAGCAGAAGCCGAAAATCTACCCGGTGCTGGACAGCGGCGACCGGCTGGTGGGCTTGCTGACCCGCCGGGCGGTGCTGCAGGCGCTGAACGACAGCCGCCGCGGCGATTGACCGCCAGCCGCCGGCCGCCAGCCGCTACATACAAGTTTGCCGACGTCCGCGTCGCTAGTGTTTGAGGTAGTGTGAACAGGCCCTAAAACAACAAGAGGAGTGTTGTCATGCGTGATCTGTCGACTTTTCTACATGATTACGGCGACAGCCATCGCCACCCGGTGAACCAGTGGGTGCATATTTTTTGTGTGCCGGCGATTTTCGTCTCCACGCTGGGGCTGTTCTGGCTGATTCCGGTCGGCCAGTGGCTGGGCCTGGAAGGCGCGGCGGCCTACTGGGTCAACGGCGGCACCCTGCTGGCGGTGCTTTGCATGCCGTTCTACCTGCGGCTTTCCATGGGGGTGTCCCTGCTGATGCTGGGCTGGCTGGCGGTGTCCATCGCGGTGGTCACGCTGGTCGACCGCAGTGCCCTGTCGCTGGGCTGGAGCGCGCTGGTGCTGTGGCTGGTGGCCTGGGCGGTGCAGGTCTGGGGCCACAAGGTGGAAGGCAAGAAGCCGTCGTTCACCGACGACCTGGTGTTCCTGCTGGTGGGCCCGGTGTTCGTCAGCCTGGAGCTGGCCTACAAGCTGGGGCTCAGCCGCACCCCGGGCCACGGCCGCCCGTCCTGAACCGGGCGCCGAATGGCGGACGCTGAAACGCGCCCCCGCTCGCCCCTTTTCCTCTGGGAAGGGGGCTGGTGCATGCTGGCGCCGCATCTGCATAACCGGCCGCACAGCCATGTGGCGGCGTCGCTGCTGGTGAGCCTGGGCCGTGAGCCGATTCGCGTGCAGCTGGCCGGCCACTGGATCACCGCCGAGGCGGTCTGGGCGGCGCCGGATGTGGACCAGGCGCTGGACAGCGACGGTCCGGTGGCGGTGCTGCACCTGGACCCGGACCACCGTGCCTGGCGGGCGCTGCGGTTGCAGGGCCCGGGCGGTGAGTTTCCGCTGGCCGAACATCCCCGTTTCCGCGCCTGCCTGAACGAGCTGGCGGCGTCGCCGTCCGCCGCCGCGGCGTTGGCGGCGCGCGCCACCCTGGAAGCCGGTGAACCCCGTCCGCTGGATCCGCGCGTGGTGCTCGCCTGCCGCGCCCTGCGCCGGGGTGACGACGCCGCCGGCCTGGGCGGCGCCGCCCTGGCCGAGGCGGTGGGGTTGTCCGAATCCCGTTTCCGGCACCTTTTCCGCGAGGAACTCGGCGTCAATCTCAAGCGCTTCCAGCTGCATCTCAAATGCCAGCGGGCGCTCACTCTGTGGCGTGACGGCATGAGCCTCACGGATCTGGCGCTGGCCGCCGGCTTCTACGATCAGCCCCATCTCAATCGCACCCTCCGTGCCATGTTCGACACCCTGCCTTCCCGCTATGCTAGAGCCTTCCCCATCCAGGTGGAGCATCTCGACGAGCCCCGCCTTCACGATCAATAAAAACCGGGAGTTATCATGGAGTACCAGCACATCCGCACCGAGCTGGCGGACAATATTCTCACCGTCACCCTGAACCGCCCTGACCGCATGAACGCCTTCACCCTGCGCATGAAAGACGAACTGGTGCATGTGTTCGGCGAGGCGGACCGCGACAACCAGGTGCGCGCGGTGGTGGTCACCGGCGCCGGACGGGCGTTCTGTGCCGGCATGGAGATGCAGCCCGAGGACGGCGGCCATGTGTTCGGTTACGACGATGCCGAGGGCGAGGAGCCGCCGGTGGAGACCATCCGTGATTCCGGCGGCGAGGTGTCGCTGGCGATCTTCAATTGCCGCAAGCCGGTGATCGGCGCGCTCAACGGCGCCGCCGTGGGCGTCGGCATCACCATGACCCTGCCGATGGATTTCCGCCTGGCCGCCGAGGGCGCCAAGATCGGTTTCGTCTTCACCCAGCGCGGCCTGACGCCGGAGGCGTGCTCCACCTGGTTCCTGCCCCGCGCGGTGGGCATGCAGAAAGCGCTGGAGTGGGTCTACAGCGGCGACATCTTCCTCGCCGAGGAAGGCCTGGAAGCGGGCCTGTTCCGCAGCCTGCACGGCAAGGAAGAGGTGCTCGACGCCGCCCTGACGCTGGCCCGCAAGCTGATCGCCAAAAGCTCACCGGTATCGGTGGCGCTGGCCAAGCAGATGCTGTGGCGTAACCCCACCTTCGACCATCCGATGCAGGCCCACGCGGTGGAGTCGAGAATGATCTACCGCGCCAATGAGTTCTGGGACGGCAAGGACGGCTTCACCGCCTTTTTGGAAAAACGGGACCCGGTGTTCGATACCGATCTCAACCATGTGCCCGCGGAGTTTAATTTCTGGCCCGAACCGCCGTTGAAATAACCCGCTAAAAAATCGAAGACCCAGCGAGGACACCATGAAAAAAGAGACCATAGCGATTCACGGCGGGTTCGCCGGTGATCCGGAAACCCACTCCGTGGCGGTGCCGATCTACCAGACCACCAGCTACTACTTCGATGACACCCAGCACGGCGCGGACCTGTTCGACCTGAAAGTGCCGGGCAACATCTACACGCGCATCATGAACCCGACCAACGCGGTGCTCGAAGAGCGCGTCGCCCAACTGGAAGGCGGCATCGGCGCCCTGGCGATGGCCTCGGGCATGGCCGCCACCACCGCGGCGATCCAGACCCTGGCCCGCGCCGGCGACAACATCGTCTCGGTGAGCCAGCTCTACGGCGGCACCTACAACCTGTTCGCCCACACCCTGCCGACCATGGGCATCGACGTGCGCATGGCGGACGGCCGCGATACGGCGGCCATGGCCGCGGCCATCGACGAGCGCACCAAAGCGGTGTTCTGCGAGTCGATCGGCAACCCGGCCGGCAACATCGTCGACCTGGCGGCGCTGGCCAAGGTGGCCCACGACGCCGGGGTGCCGCTGATCGTCGATAACACCGTGGCCACACCGGCGCTGTGCCGGCCGTTCGAGCATGGCGCGGACATCGTGGTGCACTCCCTCACCAAGTACATGGGCGGCCACGGCACCACCGTGGGCGGCGCCATCGTCGATTCCGGGCGTTTCCCCTGGAAGGACAACCCGCGCTTTCCGCAATTCAACGAGCCGGACCCCAGCTATCACGGGGTGATCTATTCCGAGGCCATGGGCGAGGCGGCGTTTATCGGCCGTGCCCGGGTGGTGCCGCTGCGCAATATGGGCGCGGCGTTGTCGCCGATGAACGCCTTTCTGATTCTCCAGGGCATCGAGACCCTGAGCCTGCGCATGGAGCGGCATTGCGAGAACGGTCTGGCGGTGGCCCGCTACCTGCGGGATCACAAGAAAGTGGCCTGGGTGAACTTCGCCGGCCTGGACAGCGACCAGGACTATCAACTGGCGCAGCGCTACATGGACGGCGGCGTTCCCGCCTCGATTCTCAGCTTCGGCATTGAGGGCGGCCGCGATGCCGGCGCCCGCTTCATCGATGCGCTGTTGATGATCAAGCGTCTGGTGAACATCGGCGACGCCAAATCACTGGCCTGCCACCCGGCCACCACCACCCACCGGCAGCTGGACGAGGCGGAGCTCAAGACCGCCGGCGTCAGCGCCGACCTGGTGCGTCTGTCCGTGGGCATCGAGCACATCGACGACATCCTCGCCGACATCGAGCAGGCGCTGGCCGCCGTCTAATCCGGCCGTGCCTCCCGGAAGCGGGCCGGCGTCCTGCCGGTCCAGCGCTTGAACGCCTTGGCGAAGGCGCTCTCATCGGAAAAGCCCAGGTCCTCCGCGATCTGGCCGGTGCGGGCGCCGTTCGCCAGGGCCTGTTCGGCCAGATCCTGCAGTAACGTATCCCGCAACAACTTGAAGCTGGTGCCTTCGTCCGCCAGTTTGCGGATCAGATGGCGCCCGCTCATGCCCAGCTGTTCGGCGATGCGCTCCTTGCCCCAGCGTGGGTGATCGCGGATCAGGGTGCTGACGCGGGCGCCCAGGGACTGGCTGTCCAGGCGCGCCAGCAGCTCGTCGGCCAGGCCGCGCAGGTGGCGGCACAGGGCCGGGTTGGCGTGGATCAACGGCAGAGCCAGTTGATCGCTGGCGAACACCAGGGCGTTGTCGGCGCGGTTGAAATGCACCGGCAGCCCCAGTTTGTCCTGGTACCGCTGGGGTTGAGCCTGGGCAGCGTGGCGGAACGTCAGGTGGTCCGGGCGGAAGGCATCGCCGGTGCTCCACCGGGTCAGATGAATCAGGCTGGCCATGACCGCTTCCACCCGCGTGGTGCGCCGTGTCCGGTAGACCGGCTCATAGCGCACCTCGCAGAAGCGCGGGCCGCGCGCCACCTGAAAGGCGCCGCCCTCGCCGACGATCGGGTGGTAATCGATCAGCGATTCCACCGCCTCGTCCAGCGTCTCGCAACTCATCAGAATCATGCCGGCGGTATCCAGGTGCCCGACCTGCAGCGCCAGGCCCAGATCCACGCCCACCAGCGGGTCGCCGGCGCCCTCGCAGAACGCTTCCCAGAGCCGGTCCTGGCTGGCCAGGTCGACCCGCTCGCGGCGGTCCAGGCGTGCCACCAGGTCGCCGGGCAGCGCCAGCCCCAGGCGCTGGGCGGCCTGCATGATGGCTTGCGAGAAGTGCACCGTGACGGTGGGGCTGTGGCTCATGGAAAAGTCCTGGATGGAAAGGTCCTGAATTAACCGTACTCGGGTCGCGAATCAGCCGTGCCGGGCCAGGCTCGCCCGGTTAGGGTCTTAAACCATACTGAAATAATAACAAGCAGGCGTTACCCATGTACGCAGTGATCGGCGCCGGCCCCATGGGCCTGGCCACGGCAAGAAACCTCAGTAAACAGGGTCTGCCCTTCGTCGGCTATGAGTTGAACGGCGAGGTGGGCGGGTTGTGGGATATCGATAACCCCCACAGCACCATGTACGAAACCGCGCATCTGATCTCCTCGAAGCGGATGACCGAGTTCCGCGAATTCCCCATGGACGAGCGGGTGGCCACCTACCCGCATCACGCGGAGCTGAAGCGCTACTTCCAGGACTACGCCCGGCATTTCGGTCTCTACGAGCATTACCGGTTCAACACCCGGGTGCTGTCGGTGACGCCGGAAGGCGAGGGCTGGCGCGTCACCGTGGAACGGGACGGCGAGCAGAGCAGCCGCTGGTTCGACGGCGTGCTGATCGCCAGCGGCACCCTGCATACCCCGAACCTGCCGGCGCTGCCCGGCCACTTCGACGGCGAGATACGGCACGCCCGGGAGTACCGCGACCCGTCCCTGTTCCGCGACAAGCGGGTGCTGATCGTCGGCTGCGGAG
>NZ_CAXPXK010000120.1:0-37807 GCF_964221125.1 Alloalcanivorax sp. | reverse complement strand
TCACTTTCCCGGAAACAGGCGACACCGCGCATATGGCAAAGCAAGACTTGTCCGGCCACACCCCGATGATGCAGCAGTATTTAGGCATTAAGGCCGAGCACCCGGATCAGCTGGTGTTCTACCGGATGGGGGATTTCTACGAGCTGTTTTTCGGCGACGCGCAGAAGGCGGCGCGGCTGCTGGATATCACCCTGACGCAGCGCGGCCAAAGCAACGGCAAGCCGATTCCCATGGCGGGGATTCCATACCACGCCGCCGAGGGCTATCTGGCGCGGCTGGTGAAGCTGGGCGAGTCGGTGGTGATCTGCGAGCAGATCGGCGATCCGGCGCTGGCCAAGGGGCCGGTGGAGCGCAAGGTGGTGCGCATCGTGACGCCGGGGACGGTGAGCGACGAGGCGTTGCTGGAGGAGCGCCGCGACACGCTGCTGTGCGCGCTCTACGAGGACGGGCCGCGCATCGGCGCGGCCAGCCTGGACGTGGCCGCCGGGCGCTTCGTGGTGACGCAGGTGGACGGTCACGAGCAACTGCAGGCGCTGCTGGAGCGCTGGCAGCCGGCGGAGCTGTTGATCAGCGAGGACCACGGCCTGCCGGGCCCGCTGAGCCAGCGGCCCGGTTGCCGGCAGCGGCCGCCCTGGGATTTCGATGCGGAGGGCGCGCGCCGGCAGCTTTGCCAGCAGTTTCAGGTGCAGGATCTGTCCGGCTTCGGGCAGCCGGCGCCGGCGTCCGTGGCGGCGGCCGGGGCGCTGTTGCAGTACGCCCGGGAGACCCAGCGCAGCGACCTGCCCCATGTCACCGGGCTGACCCTGGAAGCGTTCGACGATGGCGTCGCCATGGACGCCGCCACGCGCCGCAATCTGGAGCTCACCGAAACCCTCACCGGCCAGGAGGAGCCGTCTCTGGCCTGGGTGCTGGACAGCACCGAGACGGCGATGGGTTCGCGGTTGCTCAAGCGCTGGGTGCACCGGCCGCTGCGCGACCGCTCGGTGCTCGGTGAGCGCCAGGGCCGCATCGCCGCGCTGCGCGACGGCTGGCGCTTCGAGTCGGCCCGCCAGGTGCTGGACCGGATCGGCGATATGGAGCGGATTCTCGGCCGGGTGGCGCTGCGCTCCGCCCGGCCCCGCGACCTGACCCGGCTGCACATCAGCCTGTCGGCGCTGCCGGAGCTGCACGCCGCCCTGCCCGACGACGCGGTGTTCCAGGGGCTGCACGACCGGCTCAGTGACTTCCCGGACAAAGTGGCGCTGCTGGAGCGCGCGGTGATCGAGAACCCGCCCATGCTGATCCGCGACGGCGGTGTGATCGCGCCGGGCTACAGCGAAGAGCTGGACGAGCTGCGTTCGATCAGCGAGAACGCCGGCGCGGTGCTGGTGGACATTGAAACCCGCGAGCGTGAGCGCACCGGCTTTTCCACGCTGCGGGTCAAGTACAACCGGGTGCACGGCTACTATATTGAGCTGTCCCGCCGCGAGGCGGACCAGGCGCCGGTGGATTACCAGCGCCGCCAGACGCTGAAGAACGCCGAGCGCTTTATCACACCGGAGCTGAAGGAGTTCGAGGACAAGGCGCTGTCCGCGTCCAGCAAGGCGCTGAACCTGGAGAAGCGGCTTTACGAAGCGCTGATCGAGGAGCTGGCCGCCGATCTCGGCCCACTGCAGGCGAGCGCCGCGGCGGTGGCCGAGCTGGACGTGCTGGCGTGTCTGGCGGAGCGGGCGGAAACCCTCAACTGGGTGCGCCCGCGCCTGGTGGACGAGCCCGGCATCGAGATCGTCGACGGCCGCCACCCGGTGGTGGAACAGGTGATGGACGACGCCTTCGTGCCCAACAGCCTGCAGCTGGACGACCAGCGCCGCATGGTGATCATCACCGGCCCGAACATGGGCGGTAAGTCCACCTATATGCGCCAGACCGCGCTGATCGCCCTGCTCGCCCACATCGGCAGCGCGGTGCCCGCCGCCAGCGCCCGCATCGGCAAAATCGACCGCATCTTTACCCGCATCGGCTCGTCCGACGACTTGGCCGGCGGGCGTTCCACCTTTATGGTGGAAATGTCGGACACGGCCCACATCCTCAATAACGCCACGCCGGAAAGCCGGGTGTTGCTGGAGGAGATCGGTCGCGGCACCAGCACCTTCGACGGCCTCAGCCTGGCGTGGGCGGCGGCGGAGCATCTGGCCCGCAATCTGCGCGCCTACACCCTGTTCGCCACCCATTACTTCGAGCTGACGCAACTGCCGGAGCATCTGCCCGGCGTCTACAACGCCCATCTCACCGCCAGCGAGCACAACAACCGCATCGTTTTCCTGCACCGGGTACAGGAAGGGCCGGCGAGCCGCAGCTACGGCCTGCAGGTGGCGCAGCTGGCCGGGGTGCCCGCCGGCGTGATCCGTCAGGCGGCGGACAAGCTGGCGGAGCTGGAAAGCGGTGAGCGGCCGGTGCCGGCGGCCCACTCCGAAGCACCCGCCCAGGCGGACATGTTCGGTGCCATCAGCGAGGTGGATAAAGCGCTGCGGGATCTGGACCCGGATGATCTGACGCCGCGCCAGGCCCTGGAGGCGCTCTACCGCCTGAAGCAGTTAAGCGACCACTGATAAACCCCGGCATTGACCACTTCGGTCAATCGCGGTGCCCGCGGCGCTTGCCAGCCCGGCACAGTCGGGTAGACTAGCGCGGCCCCGAGGGAGGGTCACGCGCCGAGCGGCTGGCGCCCCTGGCGATATACCCCAAGCGGGCCGGTGATCTGATAGAATTCAGTGCTGGCCCTGGAAAGAGAATACACCTGGCGAGGACAGGCTATGACGTTCGTAGTAGGTGAAAACTGCATCAACTGCAAACACACGGACTGCGTGGAAGTATGTCCGGTGGACTGTTTCTATGAAGGCCCCAACTTCCTGGTGATTCACCCGGACGAATGCATCGACTGCGCCCTGTGCGAGCCCGAATGCCCGGTGAACGCCATCTTCTCGGAAGACGAGTTGCCCGACGACCAGCAGGATTTCCTGGAAATCAACGCGGAGCTGGCGGAGAAGTGGCCCAACATCACCGAGATGAAGGACTCCCCGGACGATGCGGAAGAGTGGGACGGTGTCCCCAACAAGAAGGAAAAGCTCGCCCGCGAGTGGTAATCGGCGGGTAGCCTGAAATAAGAAAGGGCGGCATCCTGCCGCCCTTTTTGCGTCGAGTGTTCCTTACCCGATTGCGCTCACCTAGAACCTCCGTGTCCACCGTCCCTAGCTTTCCGTGTGCTCTTCTCCATGAGCACGGGAGGCACTATAGCAATCGCGGAGGCCGGCAAGGGTTAAAGATATATAAAAACTGCGGACAAGAAATGAGCTCTTTCGGCTCTTCCCCAGGTATATCAATAGCTTAGCGAATTCGCCGATAAAAATTGACGGCATCCGAGGACAGAAGATTGGTAGAAATGCTTACAGTCTTGTAAGATATTGCTTACAAACTCAGAGCATTTCAGCAGGCTGTTCCGGTGCCTTAAGGCCTCCGGGACACACAGCGGTGCCACAAAGCCGCCAAGTTTTACAATCGCTCACGGCTTTTTACAGCATGGGCAAAGTGGGACATGTAACCTTTTGATTAGATAAATGGTATCCCCCCAAGGCGCTAGCAATAGCGCTCACAACCCCCCCTCATCCACCCCCTTTGGATGAGGGGTTTTTTTTGCCCGCTCAACAGGCGCCGAGGGCGTCGCAGGACTTCTGGAACTGATTTTCCAAGGCCTCCATCAGGGTGCCGGCGGCGGCCAGGTCCCGCTCGCGGGCGTATTGCTCGATTTCCAGGCAGATGCCCGTTACCCGCAACGCACCGAGATTGCCGCTACTGCCTTTGAAGCTGTGCGCCTGCTGCCGGACGGCTTCGGCGTCGCCGGCGGCGAGGGCGTCGTGGAGGGCCTGCAGGCGCTGACCGCCATCGCGGATGTAGGAGGCGACCAGGGTGTCGAAGTCGCCCCCCATGATTTCTCGAAGTTCATTGATAACGGCGCTGTCGAGCACCGGTGGCTGTTCCATGTCTCACTCCCTTGATTGAAGGCGGCCCGGATTCCGATGATAAGCCTAAAGGACCACCTGGAAGGCCAATATACTAAGCCGGAAGCGCGGGGTTCAGGAAGCCGGAAGTACCGGGAATGGGACTCAGGGCAACACACCCAGGTTGCGGGCGCGGGTCACGTCCTCGGGGATATCCACGTCCCAAAGGGGCGGCAATACGGTCACCGGGGCCACGTCGTTGAGCGCCACCAGCGTATCGGCCATGGCGTAATCGGTGCCCAGGCGCACCCCTTCGAAGCGTCCGTCATGCCAGACCGAGGCGTCGCTGCCGCCGATCAACACATAGCCGCCGTCCTCGCTGGCGCCCAGCACCACCCGGGCGTTGTCGAGCCCGTCCACGGCCAGTGCCAGGTAGGTCTGGTCCAGCACCGGGCAATCGCTGCCCACCAGCAGCACACGTGGCGCCTCTTGCAGGCCGTCCCGCAGTGCCGCGTTCATGCGCTCGCCGAGTCCGCCGCCGTGCTGCAGCCCCACCTCCAGGCCGATTTCCCCGGCGTGGGCGGCGAGCCGGTCGTCATGATCGTCGAGCATCAGCCTGGCGCGGCCGGGGAAAGCGGCGGCCTCCCGCAGGGTGCGGTCGAGCAGGCGCTGGTGTACATCCAGGGCGGTGTCCTCGCCCAGTTCGGGCACCAGGCGGGTCTTCACCCTGCCCCGGCGCGGGGCCCGGGCGAAGACCAGCAGCAGGGTATCTATGGCGGGCGCGCGCTCAGCCGCCATGGTGCTGCTGACGGTAATGTTGGCGGTAGTAGTCGCGGTGCAGCCGGGCCGGGTCCTCGCCGCGCCAGTAGCGCCAGCGCAGCTGCCACATCAGCATCATGGTGCGCCACACGCCGTGTTCCTCCCAGCGCCGGCTGTCGGCCACCAGCCGCGGACGCAGGCAGGCGGGCGCCGCCAGGCGGCGCAGACGCTGGCTCAGGGCCACGTCTTCCATCAGCGGCTGCATCGGGAAGCCGCCCATTTCCAGGAATTGGTCGCGCCGCACGAAGATGCCCTGGTCGCCGGTGGCGATGCCGGTCCAGCGCGAGCGGATATTCATGGCATGGCCGATCAGCGGGAACAGGCGGTGATTGCCGGACAGGCGCACGTCGAAGCGGCCCCAGACGGCGTCCTCGGGCAGCGCTCTCAGGGCGCGGATGTGACCGCGCACCACCCGGCCGCAGTCGGCGTGCAGGAACCACAGCCAGTCGCCTTCGGCGCGCTCGGCGCCCAGGTTCATCTGCCGGGCCCGGCCACGGTCGCAGTGCAGCACCAGGTCGGCGTGCTCACGGGCGATCAGCGCGCTGTTGTCGCTGCTGCCGCCATCCACCACGATGATCTGATCGCCCTCGCCCAGGCGTTCACGAAGCATCTCCAGGAACGGCCCCAGACATTTCGCCTCGTCGAGCACCGGAATTACCACACTCAGGTTCATCCCAAAGCGCCTCCACAGCTACTGCCGGACCCCGCGGTGCACCCGAAGCAATGATCGGCCACGTACACCGGCTCGCCTTCCTTGTCGGCGTCGAGCAGCTCGCTGACGTGGGGGCGCCGATCATGGTGCCCCTGGGGCATATCCAGCATCTGGTTGAAGTCACAATCGTACAGGTAACCCTGATAATCCACGCTCAGGGTGTTCCGGCACATCACGGCTTCAAGATTGTCGCGATTGTAGTTGTCGCGCAACAACTGCATGTAATCGTTGAACTGGTTATGCGCCAGCAGCACCGCCCCGAAACGGCTGATGGGCATATTGGTGATGGTCAGCAGGCGGTTGAAGCGCACGCCGAAGCGCTGGTCCAGCTCGCGGTGGTAGTCCGCCTCCAGGGCCGCCTGCGGCGGCGGCAGATGGGCGCCCACCGGGTTGTAGACCAGGTCCAGGGGCAGTGCCGGGTCGCCATAGCCGACCGCGTTCAGGCGCCGGATCGCCTCGATGCTGCTGCTGTAGACGCCCTTGCCGCGCTGCTCGTTGACGTTCTCTTCCAGGTAACAGGGCAGCGACGCCACGATCTGCACGCCCTGCTCCGCCAGGAATTCCGGCAGATCCTGATAGCCGTCCTCCAGCAGGATGGTCAGGTTGCAACGGTCGATCACGGTGACGCCGCGGGCCCGGGCGGCGCGCACCAGATCGCGGAAATGCGGGTTCATTTCCGGGGCGCCGCCGGTCAGGTCCAGCACCTCCACGCGGCCCCGGTCCAGCACCTGGATGATCTGCTCAATGGTCTCGCGCTCCATCATTTCGGTGCGCGTGGGGCCCGCGTTCACGTGGCAGTGCACGCAGCTCATATTGCACAGATAGCCGAGATTGACCTGCAGAATGCTGGTGTGGCGCCGGCGCAGCGCCGGGAAGTCGGTACCACTGCGGAGCAAAAGCCCTCGGGTGTCCTTCATGGTGCGCTCCTCTACTTCCAATACGCCCATGGATGCACGTTAAAGGGAAACGTTACGTCAAACAGGGGAATCCGGCGAGGGTTTATCCGAAAAACCAGGAAAGATGGCGCCCCGAGCAGGAGTCGAACCTGCGACCTAGCGCTTAGGAGGCGCTTGCTCTATCCAACTGAGCTACCGGAGCGGAGGTTCCGTATTGTAGTGATCTTGGCGCTTGATGCCAGTTCGTGGGTTTACGGGCTTTTACCTTCGTTTGGTTTACCGGGGCGGCGAGTGTGGTTAGCGTCGGGGTATCCATTCGATGAACCTAGGGAGCGGGCACATGAGCAAGATACTCGGCTTAATCATTCTGGTGCTGGATATTCTGGCGATCATCAAGATCGTTCAGTCCGGCGCCTCCACCGGCGAGAAGATTCTGTGGGTGATCCTGGTATTGGTATTGCCGGTGATCGGCCTGGTGATATGGGCGCTGTTGGGCCCGGGCTCACCGGTCAAGAAGTAGCGCCACGGCGGCCGGCGCTATCCGCCGGTCGCCGCCTTTATCAGCGCCTGATTGTCCTGGCTGATCAGCCAGAAGCCCACACTGCCCAGCGACACCATCAGAAACTGCATATGCTGTTTGCGCCCGCGTAGCCAGGCCTGCGGCCAGTGTTCGCGGACCGCCGCCACCTTCTCCATCAGAAACAGCAGCATCACCGCCACCGCCATCAGCGGCGTGGACGCCCAGGCCGGCAGAAACGGCGTGGCACAGGCGGCCACCAGCAGCAACGCCGCCATCGGCACCAGGCCGGCATCCTCCCGCGCCAGCGCCGAGCCCGTATAGAGCCCCACCTGCAGCAGCACGTGCAGTGCCGCCAGCAACGCCACCAGCGTCACCCAGGATTGCGCCACGGTCGGTGACGGCAGCCAGATCGCCGTGGCCACCGCCACCACCACGAAGCCGTGGATGAACTGCAATCGGGACAGGGTTTTCAAACCGGCCGGAAGCTCCGGGTCGCGGGGCAAACGCATGCAACATCCTCACTGCCAGAAAAGGGTTATAGATAGGGCTCGAACAGGTGCGCCAGCGCATTGCGCACATGGCGCCAGCGGCCCATGGCACGGAACTCCGCCTCGCCGACCCGGCGCGCGCCGCGCAGACGGCGGTCGATCAGGTCGTTGGCCTGCTCCGCCAGGGGGTCATCATAACATTCCATGTCGAATTCGAAGTTAAGGCGAAGGCTGCGCGCGTCCCAGTTGCCCGAGCCCAGCAGCACCCAGTGGCCGTCCACCGTCATCAGCTTGGTGTGATCGAACGGCGGCGCCGAGAAATGCAGCTCCGCGCCTTCGCGCACCAGCCAGCGAAGCGCGTGCAGGCTGGCCCACTGCACCAGCCGCAGGTTGTTCTTTTGCGGCACCACGATGTTCACCCGCACCCCTTTCAGCAACGCCAGCTGCAGGCTCGCCAGCAGGGTCTGGTCGGGCACGAAATACGGCGTGACGATGCGCACTTCGTGCTCGGCGGCGCCGATCGCCGCCAGCAATGTCAGCCGGCGCTTGTCGAAATCCGCGTCCGGGCCGGCGTTGATGCCGCGCGCCAGGGTGTCGCCCGCTTCCAGGGCGCCCAGGTAGTTGTCATCCAGGGTCTCGCCGCAGGTAAAGGCCCAGTCGGCGACGAAACTGCGCAGCAGATGCACCACCGCGGGGCCCTCCACCCGGGCGTGCAGGTCCTGCATGTGTGCCGGCTCGCGCAGGTAGCCGGCGCGGATGTTCATACCGCCGGTGAAGCCGATGCAGCGGTCCACCACCATCAGTTTGCGGTGGTTGCGCAGGTTCAGGTAAGGCATTCGCCAGGGGGCGATGGAGTGCAGAAAGCGCTCCACGCGCACGCCCCGGCGGCGCAGGCGCAGGGTGATCGGCGGCAGCGAATAGAGCGCGCCGACGCCGTCCACCAGCACCCGCACGGTCACGCCGCGCGCCACCGCCCGCTCCAGGGCGTCCGCCAGCGGCTTACCGGCGGCGTCGTTGCCGAAGATATAGGTGGCCAGCAACACACTGTCACGGGCCTGGTCCACCGCCTGGATCATCGCCGCCAGCGCCGGCCCGGCCTCCAGCAGCGTGACCCGGTTACCGCCGGTAAGCGGCAGGCCGGTGAGACGCCCCACCAGCCGCGCCAGCACCCGCAGGCGGTCGGATTGCAGCGGCGTGCCCTGATCCCGGCCGGCGCTCAGCGCGGCATCAATGGCGCCGCCGCCGGTGAGCTGGCGGGCGCGCCGCTGTATGCGGTTCACGCCCAACAGCAGATACAGCAGGGCGCCGACCAGCGGCACCAGCCATACCAGGCCGGTCCAGGCCGCGGCGGCGCGGGCATCCCGTTTGTGCTGCGCCACATGCAGCGTCACCCAGACCGCCGCGACCACGCCGGCGGTGGCGACGATGGCGGGCCAGAACACCTGTAGCCAGGCGATCAGCCACTCCACGAGCGACGCCGCGCCGGCGACCCATTCCTGCATGCTCTCTCCCTTGCGATTGATTCCCCGTCCGCACGCGGCCCAGCATACACCAGGGCCGCCGCGCATCCGTCCCCGGCGGCGCCGTTTTGCGCTCGGCCGCGCAAACGCATACCATAGCGCCGCTTTACACCCGCCGCGTTAACGACGCGCCGCCCCTGGCCATTTCGGCCCGCAGGGGTACTTATCCGGCCCAAAAGGCCATGGGGTCAGCCCCCGACGCAGACAGATATAACATGAACCACGCTGGTTGAAGCGGCCAGTGTACCGGCGCGCCCCTTGTCGCCGTCGGCGCATGATCAGGAGCGAAAACCATGTCAGAAGCCAATACGGTTATTCCGCTGCGTGAACATCAGGAGCCGGCCACCCAGGAGCCGCGCCGCTTCAAGGTGTTCACCGCACGCCAGTTGGACAAAATCGAACAATTGCAGCGCCTCGACGATGACGCCCGTTTCGCCATGCGCGTGGTGGCCAACGTGCTGCCGTTCCGCGTCAACGAATACGTGATCGAGGAACTGATCGACTGGGACAAGGTGCCCGACGACCCGATCTACCAGCTCACCTTTCCGCAGAAAGGCATGCTTGCACCGGAACACTTCGACAAGGTGGCCGACGCCATGCGCGGCGGCGACAAGGCGGAGATCGACGCCGCCGTGGCCGAGGTCCGCGAGGCCCTCAACCCGCACCCCGCCGGGCAGATGGAACACAACATTCCGGAAGTGGACGGCGAAAAGATCGACGGCATTCAGCACAAGTACAACGAGACGGTGCTGTTTTTCCCCAGCCAGGGCCAGGTGTGCCACAGCTACTGCACCTTCTGTTTCCGCTGGGCGCAGTTCATCGGCGATAACGATCTCAAGATCGCCACCAAGGAAGCCGGCCAGCTGAAGCGCTATGTGCAGGCGCACCCGGAGATCACCGACATCCTGATCACCGGCGGCGATCCACTGGTGATGAAGACCAAGAACCTGCGCGCCCACATCGAACCGCTGCTGGAACTGGAGCAGATCCGCACCATCCGCATCGGCTCCAAGGCGCTCACCTTCTGGCCCCAGCGGGTGATCTCCGACAAGGACGCCGACGACCTGCTCGACCTGTTCCGTGAAGTGCAGGCCGCCGGCAAGCACCTGGCGCTGATGGCCCACTACAACCACTGGCGTGAGCTGGAGCCGGCCATCGCCCGGGAAGCGATCGCCCGGGTACGCGAAACCGGCGCCCAGATCCGCGCCCAGGGCCCGCTGCTCGCGCACATCAACGACAACGCCGACGACTGGGCGCGCCTGTGGCAGACCCAGGTGGAGCTGGGCATCGTCCCCTACTACATGTTCGTGGAACGGGACACCGGCGCGCGCCGCTACTTCGAAGTGCCGCTGGCCCGCGCCTGGAATATCTACCGCGACGCCATGAAGCAGGTCTCCGGCCTGGCGCGCACCGCCCGTGGCCCGAGCATGTCCAGCCACCCGGGCAAGGTGGAAATCCAGGGCGTCACCGAAGTGGCCGGCGAGAAGGTGTTCGTGCTGCGCCTGATCCAGGGCCGCAACCCGGACTGGGTACAGCGCCCGTTCTTCGCCAAGTACAACGAGGACGCCACCTGGCTCAACCACCTGGAGCCGGCGTTCGGCGAAGACAAGTTCTTCTTCGATGACGAGCTGGCGGCGATGGAAGACTAGGAACGCGGCCCGTCAGGCGCGGCAGCGGCCGGTCGACGCTCAAAGCAGCGCGGCCAGCCGCGCCAGCGCCCGCTCCACCCGGTTGTCCCAGCGCACCGCGCAATTCAGGCGCAAACAGTGATCGAACTTGCCGGAGGCGGAAAACAGCGCCCCCGGCGCGAAGTTCACACCCGCGTCCAGGGCCCGCTCCGCCAGCTCGGTGGTGTTCACCCGGCCGGGCAGTTCCAGCCACAGCACGAAACCGCCCTCGGGCCGGCTGACCCGGGTCTCCGTGGGAAACAGTTCAGTGACCCGGTCGGTCATGCGCGCCACCGCCTTGGCGTGCAGGCTTCTCACCCGCCGCAGATAACGGTCGTAGTGACCCTTTTCCAGGAAATGCGCCAGCGCCAGTTGTGACGGCGTGGCCACCGACACCGTATTGATGAACTGCAGATACTGCGCCCGTTGAAAATCCCGCCCGGGCACCAGCCAGCCCACGCGCATCCCCGCCGACAAGGTCTTCGAGCACGACGAGCAGTAGTACACCAGGCCGTCCCGGTCCCAGGCCTTGATGGGCAGCGGGCGCGTGCCGCTGAGCGGCAGGTCACCGTAGATGTCATCCTCCACCAGCGGCACGTCGTGGTCCGTCAGCAGACGCAGCAGCCCCTGTTTGCGGCTGTCCGGCATGCGCGTGCCCAGCGGATTCGAGAAGTTGGGCACCATCACACAGGCGGCCACCGGCCAGCGCTCCAACGCCAGCGTGAGCGCCTCCAGGGACAGGCCCTGGATCGGGTCGGTGGGAATCTCCAGGGCCTTGAGGCCCAGGGATTCGATCACCTGCAGCAGGCCGTAGTAGGTGGGCGACTCAATGGCCACGGTGTCCCCCGGCCGGGTCAGCATGCGCAGCGCGATGGCGACGGACTCCTGGCAGCTGTTGGTGATCAGCACCTGATCCGGGGACACCGGGCAACGCAACGCCGCCAGCCGGCGGGCCAGGCCGGCGCGCAACTCCGGCGCTCCGGGCGGGAACTCGTAGCCCACGCAACGGCGGCGCTGTTCGCGCAGCACGGTGCGGAAGGCCCGCTCCATCTGCGCCACCGGCTGGAAATCCGGGTCCGCCACCGCCGCCCCCAGGTTCACCACCGCCGGGTCGTTAACCGCCTGCACCATGCGCAGCACCCGCTCCTGGCCGGTCACCGGGCGCGGGCGGCGGCCGGCGCGGGGCAGGCTGGGCGCGTCCCGCCGGGCCAGCGGCGGACACACGAAAAACCCCGATCGCGGCCGCGCCTCCAGCACACCGCGCTGCTCCAGCTCCCGGCAGGCGCTCACGACCGTGGCCACGCTCACGCCGTGCTGCTCGCCCAGCTTGCGCACACCCGGCAGACGGCTGCCCACCGGATAGACCTGATCGCGGATCAGCGTCTGCAGCTGGTCCGCCAGTTGCTCATAGCGTTTGTTCGCTTCCCCCATGGCGGCGGGCCCCTCATCACATCATTGCCGGCACAGTTGCCGTGAAATTCAGCGGCACAGTTCTCTCTATCGACGATCTGTACCGGTTCAATTTCGTAATTTTATATCTGTATTGCCTCGAGGTGTCCACCTAGGCTGGGGTTCCCATTTCGCAACGGAGCGTTCCCATGCACATCGCCATCCTCACCTTCCCCGGATTCAACGAGATCGACTCGCTGGTGGCGCTGGGCATCCTCAACCGGGTCAAGGCTCCGGGCTGGCGAGTGACGCTCTGCGGTCCGGAGACCTCGGTGACCTCCATGAACGGCGTCACCGTTGAGACGCAATCCCGGCTGTGCGACCTGCCCGGCGCCGACGCGGTGCTGGTGGGCAGCGGCCTCCACACCCGCGATATCGTCGACGACCCGAAACGGCTGTCCACGCTGCGGCTGGATCCGACCCGACAACTGATCGGCGCGCAATGCTCCGGGGCGTTGATCCTCGCCCGGCTCGGGCTGCTGGACGGCGTGCCCGCCTGCACCGACCTGACCACCCGTCCCTGGGTCCAGGAGGCCGGCGTCGAAGTGCTCGACCGGCCCTTCCACGCCAGCGGCAATCTGGCCACGGCCGGCGGCTGCCTGGCCTCGCCCTACCTGGCCGGCTGGCTTATCGCCCGCTGTCAGGGTGAGGAAGCCGCCCGGATGACGCTGCACTACGTAGCGCCGGTGGGCGAGAAGGCGGCGTACGTGGAGCGGGCGCTGGCCCATATCCGGCCGGGCCTGCCCGATGGCCAGGAAGGATAGGCGCCATGACCCTGGAACACCTTCTCCCACTGATCGGTTTCGTCGCCGTGATGAGCGGCACCCCCGGCCCCAATAACCTGATGTTGATGGCCGCCGGCGCCAACGTCGGCTGGCGCCCCTGCCTGCCGCACCTGCTGGGCATCGCGTTCGGCTGTCAGGCCCTGCTGTGGAGCCTGGCCCTGGGGCTGGGCGGGCTGCTGGCCCACTACCCGGCCCTGAACTGGGGGCTGCGGCTGATCGGCGCCGGGTTTCTGCTGACGCTGGCCTGGCGGCTCGCCAGTGCCCCGACCCGGCCCGGGGACCAGCGCGCGGCCCGGCCGCTGACGTTCAGCCAGGCGGCCCTGTTCCAGGCGGTCAATCCCAAAGCCTGGATGATGATGCTCACCGCTCTGGCCACCTTCACCGGGCCGTCCCGGTTCGTCGCCGATGTGGCCTGGGTGGCGCTGTGCTATCTGCTGGTCGGGTTGCCGCTGATCAGCGCCTGGAACCTGGGCGGGGTGGTGCTCAAGGCGCGGCTGCACCAGGGGCACCGGCTCCGCCACTTCAACCGGGCGATGGCGGTGCTGCTGCTGGCGCTGCTGTATCCGGTCTTTTTCAGCGCCGACGCACCACCGCTGCCGGCGCCCGCGGCGACCCCGCCGCAGTGGTGGCTGAGCGTTATGTAACCGCCCCGGCAGCCGGCACTTTTTCTTTGCGGGTGAGTCGCTTAGGCTTGGCGGGCGGCCCGCCCGGGCCGTCGATACGGGATGCTCAGGGGAAGGCGGCGATGCACAACGGTTTCATGGTGTTGCACGGCAACCGGCTGGAGACGCTCACCGAGCTGGTGGCGGACTGGCTGCGGCAACACCCGCTGGCGCCGCTGGACGAGGAGATCTTCCTGGTCCAGTCCAACGGCATGGCCCAGTGGCTGAAACTGCAGCTGGCCGGGGCGCTGGGCATCAGCGCCGGCTTCCAGTTCCAGATGCCCGCCCGCTTTCTGTGGAGCGCCTACCGCACCGCGCTCGGCGAGGACCGGGTGCCGCGCACCTCGCCGTTCGACAAGTCGCGCCTGTTGTGGCGCCTGTACCGGCTGCTGCCCACCCTGCTCGACGCTCCCCATTTCGGTCCGCTGCGCCACTTCCTGGCCGACGACGTGGACGGCCGCAAACGCCACCAGCTGGCGGAGCGGCTGGCGGATCTGTTCGACGCCTACCAGGTCTACCGGGCCGACTGGCTGGCGGACTGGGAACGGGGCGATGACCGGCTGCGCCGCGCCGAGGACCGCGACCGCTTCGACGACTTCCCCGCCAGCCAGCTGTGGCAGGCGCATTTGTGGCGCGCCCTGCTCGCGGACATGGACGCGGACAAACAGGGGCTCAGCCGCAGCGCCATTCACCGGGCCTTCGTCGACACCCTTCAACAGGACACGCCGCCGGCGGGCCTGCCGCGCCGGCTGATCATTTTCGGCATCAGCGCCCTGCCCCAGCAGGCGCTGGAAGCCCTGGCGGCGCTCAGCCGCCACTGCCAGATCCTGATGCTGGTGCAGAACCCCTGCCAGCATTACTGGGCCGACATCGTCGAGGACAAACAGCTGCTGCGCCGTCAGCTCGACAACCGCAAACGTCACCTGACCGCGTTGCCGGACAACCCGATCAATCCACTGCTGGCCGCCTGGGGCAAGCAGGGCCGCGATTTTATCGGCCTGCTCTACGACCACGACGACCCGGACAGCTACCGCAGCGCCTTTCAGAATCAGATCGATCTGTTTGAGAACCTGGAACCGCGCACCCTGCTGCAACGGCTGCAGCAGGACATTCTCGACCTGGAGCCGTTGCCGTCGCCGGATCAGCGGCCACCGCTGCAAGCCGACGGCTCTCTGCGCTTCCGCATCGGCCACAGCGCCCAGCGGGAGGTGGAGATTCTGCAGGACGAGCTGCTCGACCGCTTCAGCGCCGACCCGGACCTGCAGCCCCGCGACGTGATCGTCATGGTGCCGGACATCGAAGCCTATGCCCCGCACATCGACGCCGTGTTCGGCCGCCTGGATCCGGGCGACGCGCGCTACCTGCCCTACACGCTCAGCGACCGCAGTGCCGGCGCCGCCTCGCCGCTGGCCCAGGCGATCGAGTCGCTGCTGCATCTGCCGCAGTGGCGCTTCACCGCCACCGACATCCTCGACCTGCTGGACGTGCCGGCGGTGCGCGAGCGCTTCGGCATCGACGAGAGCGACCTGCCGCAGCTGGCCCGCTGGATCGACCAGGCGCGCATCCGCTGGGGGTTGAACAGCGAGCAGCGGCAGACCCTGGACGTGCCCGGCTTCGAGCAGAACAGCTGGGCGTTCGGCCTGAAACGCATGCTGGCCGGCTACCTGCTCGGCGACGGCCCGGCCTGGATGGGCATCGAGCCGCTGGACGAAGTGGCCGGCCTGGGCGCCGAGCTGGCCGGGCGCCTGGCGCGCCTGCTCGACACCCTGGAACACCACTGGCGCCAATGCCGCCGCGGCGGCGGCGCCCGCGACTGGCGAGAGCGCTTCACCGCCCTGCTCGACGATCTGTTCCTGCCCGTGGACGAAGCGGACCAGAACCTGGACGCGGGCCTGCGCGACGCCCTCAACGACTGGATCGCCGCCTGCGACGAAGCGGATTTCGACAGCCCGCTGCCGCTCACCGTGGCGCGCCGGCCGCTGCTCGACGCCCTCAACGCGGAAAGCCTGTCGCAGCGCTTCATGGCCGGGCGAATCAACTTCTGCACGCTGATGCCGATGCGCGCCATCCCATTCCGCCATGTCTGCCTGCTGGGCATGAAGGACGGCGACTACCCGCGTCAGCAGCAGCCCATGGATTTCGACCTGATGCGCCAATGGGGCAACTACCGGCCCGGCGACCGCTCGCGCCGCGACGACGACCGCTACCTGTTCCTGGAGGCCCTGCTCAGCGCCCGCGACAGCCTATACATCAGCTGGACCGGCCGCAACGTGCGCGACAACAGCGAGCGCCCGCCTTCGGTGCTGGTGGCGCAACTGCGCGACCACATCAACCAGCGCTGGCAGGTGGACCAGGGCGAACCGGTGGACGCCCTCACCGTGGCGCACCCGCTGCAGCCGTTCAGCCCGGACTATTTCGACGCCGACGATGACCGGCTGCACACCTACGCCAACGAATGGCGCGCCCTGCACCAGGGCGACGCGCCCCAGGCGCGCAATGAACAGCCGCTGGCGCCGCTGGAAACCGGCGAGCCGGTCACCTGCGCCGCGCTGGGCCGCTTTCTCAAGCAACCGGTGGCGCACTTCTTCGAACACCGGTTGAAAGCCCGGCTCCGGCAGGACCGCCGCGTGCTGGACGATAACGAGCCCTTCGCCTTCGACGGCCTGCAACGCTTCCAGCTCCAGGACCAGCTGCTCAGCGACGCCCTGCGCGCCGGCCCCGAACAGGCCGGCGCCGCCATGGCCGCCGGCCTGGACCGGCTGGCCGGCAGTGGCGACCTGCCCCTGGCGCCGTTCACCGAAGGCAGCCGCGACAGTCTGTTGATGCCGCTGTCGCAGCCGTTGGAGCAGTACTTCGCGCTGCTGGCCGAATGCGGGGAACGGCAAGCGCAGCAGGAGATCCGCCTGCAGGCCGGGCCACTGCTGATCGAGGACTGGCTCACCGACCTGCGTGGCGCCAGCGCCAACCCGCAGCGGCTGGTGCTGCACACCGGCCGCCTCAAGGACCGCTTCGACAAGGTCACCCGGGAGTGGGCGCTGCACCTGGCCGCCTGCGCCGCCGGCCACCCTCTGACCACGCACCTTCAAGCCCAGGACGGGCGCCTGACCCTGCCGCCGCTGGGCCACGACGCGGCTCTGGAAAACCTGGAGCGCATCGGCCACGCCTGGCGCCAGGCCCTGTGCGAGCCGCTGCCCATCGCCTGCGCCACCGCGTTCGCCTGGCTCAAGGGGGAGGAAAAAGACAACGGCGAGTACGAAGCCCGCAAGGTGTTCGAGTCCGGCTTCATGCACACCGGCGAACAGGAAAAAGAGCCGGCCCTGGCGCGGGCCTGGACGGACTTCGACGCCCTGCTCGCGCCCCGCCACGGTGACGTCAGCGCTTTCGAATACTGGACCGGACAGCTCTATGCGCCGCTCCATGCGCACGCCCAATGGCACGAACCGGGGGATCAGGCATGAACACTGAACGACCACTGCCGATCACCTTTCCGCTGTACGGCACCCGGCTGATCGAAGCCAGTGCCGGCACCGGCAAGACCTTTACCCTCGCCGCCCTTTATCTGCGCCTGGTGCTGGGCCACGGCGACGACGGGGACCACAACAACGCCTTCCACCGGCCGCTGCTGCCGCCGGAAATCCTGGTGGTCACCTTCACCGAAGCGGCCACCGAGGAGCTGCGCGAGCGCATCCGCGACCGCCTCGCCGAGGCCGCCCGCCTGTTCGCCGACCCTGACGCCGAAGCCAGCGACCCGGTGCTCGCCGAGCTGCTCAACGATTACCGCGAACCCGAGCAACGCGCCCGCTGCGCCCAGCGCCTGGAGGCCGCCGCGCAATGGATGGACGAAGCCGCCGTCTACACCATCCACGGGTTCTGCAACCGCATGCTCAAGCAGCACGCCTTCGATTCCGGCAGCCTGTTCAGCCTGGAACTGCAGGAGGACGCCAGCGACGAGCAGCAGCAAGCCGCCCGCGATTACTGGCGCACCGTGATCGCCGATTTCCCGGTCAGCGCCGCCAATGCGCTGCAAAGCGACAACCTGGGCAACCCGGACGCCCTGCTGGCCGCCTGCCGCCCGCTGCTGGGCCTGCGCGAAGCGGACCCGGACGTGCTGCCGCAGAGCGTGCAGCACTGGCTCACGCTCACCGGCCCGCAGGCGGACACGGAGCAGCGGGCGCGGCAACAGCTGGCCGCCGAACTGCCGGACTTCCTGGAATGGGTGCGCGCCGCGCGCGACAACAAATGGCTCAACGGCAACAGCTACCGCACTAACAGCCTGCCGGGCATGCTGCAGACCCTGCAGCGTTACGCCAACGGCGAGCGACTGAACGACAAGGGCTACGAGACGCTGGCGAAGTTTTCCCACGACGGCATGAAGCTGACCAAGGCGGGTCAGGCTCACCGTCCGGACTTCGCCTTCTGCCAGGCCCTGGACGCGGTCATGGAAGGGCGCGCCAACACCCGCCTGCCGCGCACGGACCTGCTCGCCCACGCCGCCGCCTGGATTCATCAGCGGGTGGACAAGGTGCGCCGCCAGACCGCCACCATCGGCTTCGACGACATGCTCAGCCGCCTGCACGATGCCCTGCACGGCGACAACGGCGAGCGGCTGGCCGAGGTGATCCGCACCCAGTTCCCGGTGGCGCTGATCGACGAATTCCAGGACACCGACCCGACCCAGTACGGGATTTTCTCCGCGCTGTACGGGGGCCGCGAGGCGGAGTCGGCTGACAAGCGCACCGGCTGGTTTATGATCGGCGACCCCAAGCAGGCGATCTACGCCTTCCGGGGCGCCGACGTCTTCACCTATCTGAAAGCGCGCCGCGCCACCGAAGGCAACCACTACACCCTGGACAAGAACTTCCGCTCCGCCGAGGCCATGGTGGAGGCGGTGAACCATTTGTTCACCTACAGTCAGGAGGCGTTCGGCGATGTCTTCATGATGGACAACGCCATCCCCTTCGAGACGGTGAAAGCCCAGGGGCGCAAGGAAGAGCTGCTGGTGGACGGCGAACCCAAGGCCGGCGTCACCCTGTGGGTGGACGACCGGGAAAAGCCGGTCAGCGCCGGCCCGTACCGCGAAGAGCAAGCGGCCCGCTGCGCCAACCACATCGCCCACCTGCTCAACGGCGCGGAACAGGGCGTCACCGGCTTCCGCGACGGCGACGGCTTCACCCCGCTGCACCCCAACGACATCGCCATCCTGGTGCGCGACCGCATTGAGGCCAAGGCGGTGCGCGACGCGCTGATGGAGCGTCAGGTGCGCAGCGTTTATCTGTCCGATCAGGACTCCGTGTTCGCCCAGCCGGAAGCCTTCGACCTGCTGCTGATTCTGCACGCCTGCGCGGCGCCGGAATCCGACAGCCGGGTGCGCAGCGCCCTGGCCTGCTCGGTGCTCGACCTGGCCTACGCGGAGCTGGACGCGCTCAACCAGGACGAGGTGCGCTGGGAAAAGACCGTGGAGCAGTTCCACGGCTACCGCCACCAGTGGCGCACCCAGGGCGTGCTGCCGATGCTGCGCGGCCTGCTGATGGAGTTCCAAGTGCCCGCCCGGCTCAGCCAGAGCCTGGACGGCGAGCGCGCCCTGACCAACCTGCTGCACCTGGCCGAGCTGCTGCAGCAGGCCGCCACCCGCCTGGACGGCGAGCAGTCGCTGATCCGCTATCTGGAAGACGCGGTGGAGAGCGCCGTGGAAGAGCAGCGCTCCGGCAGCAAGGAGAGCATCCTGCGCCTGGAAAGCGACGACGACCGGGTCAAGGTGATCACCATCCACAAGTCCAAGGGCCTGGAATACCCGCTGGTGTACCTGCCCTTTATCTGCGGCTTCCGCCCGGCGGACAAGAACAAGCCGCCGCTGCGCTACCACGAAAACGACCACCTCAATGTGTCCCTGGAGCCGGACGACAGCGTCGAGCACAAGGCCGACCACGAGCGGCTGGCCGAGGACATGCGCCTGCTCTATGTGGCGCTGACCCGCGCCCGCCACGCCTGCACCCTGGGCCTGGCGCCCTACATCAAGGGGCGCGGCAAACAGAACCAACTGGAACGCAGCGCCGTGGGGCGTCTGCTGTTCGGCGGCGGCGTCGCCAACGACGGCCTGATGGCGGCGCTGGCACCGCTGGCCTGCGACGCCATCACCGTGATGGCCCCGCCGGACAGCGACCTGGAGGTCTACCGGCCCACGGAACAGGCCATGACGCTCAGCGACGAGCTGCGGCTTCCGGCCCGGCAGCGGGAGCCCTGGTGGATCGCCAGCTACAGCGCGCTGAAACAGGTTCAGGAAACCCTGGCCCCGGCGGATCCGCGCGGCGATCAACTGGCGGAACAGCACAACGAGGACAGCGACCCGGCGGACGTGGACCAGCCGCCACGGCCGGACAGCATCCACGCCTTCCCGCGCGGCGCCGCGCCCGGCACCCTGCTGCACGACCTGCTCGAGCAGGCCGCCGACCAGCGCTTTGCTCAGACCCTGGCCGAGCCCGCCGACTTCGATCTCAACCTGGAAGAAAAGCTGCGCGCTCGGGGCTGGCAGGACCACAGCGACGTGATCCGTGACTGGTGGAAACAAACCCTCAGGGCCGAGCTGCCGCTGGCCGAGGGGCGCATCAGCCTGGCGACGCTGAACACCTATGTGCCGGAACTGGAATTCGTGTTCCCCGCCCACCGGGTCAAGGTGGCGGAGATGGACGCCCTGATCCGCCGGCATATTCATCCGCAGCATCCACGCCCACGGCTGGAAGCGGACACCCTCAACGGCATGCTGAAAGGCTTTATCGATCTGGTGTTCGAGCACGACGGCAAATACTACGTGCTGGACTACAAATCCAACTGGCTGGGCGCCGACGACCACGCCTATACCCTGGACGCCATGACCGACGCGGTGCTGGAGAAGCGCTACGAGGTGCAGTACGTGCTCTATCTGCTCGCCCTGCACCGGCTGCTGCGCAGCCGCCTCGGCGACGGCTATGACCCGGAGCAGCATCTGGGCGGCGCTGTCTATGTGTTCCTGCGCGGCCTGCGGGGCCCGGCGGCGGGCACCGTGTTCGACCGGCCGGATACCACCCTGATTGAAGCGCTGGACGCGCAATTCGGAGGCGCCCATGCAAACTGATCTGTTCGCCACGCTCGACTGGCAGGACGCGCTGGCGCAGCTGCGCGACCAGGGCCTGCTCCGCGATCTGGACGTGGCGGTGGCCCGCTTCCTGCAGCAGCAATGCCCCGAGGCCGGCAACGAAGTCCTGCTGCTCGCCGCCTTCACCAGCAACCAGCAGGCCAGCGGCCACCTGTGCCTGGACCTGAACAACCGGGATCTGCCCACCCAGCTGTGGGGCAGCAATCCGCCGCCGGCGCTTACCGCCCTGTTGCCCGGCGGCGTGGACGACTGGCTTCGGCACTTACAACAGAGTGCGCTGGTCAGCGAGAACGGCGGCACCCCCCTGGTGCTGGACGGCGGCCGGCTTTATTTGCGCCGCAACTGGTCCCGGGAGCAGGCGGTGGCCGAGGCCATCGAGGCGCGCCTGACGAGCGGCGAACCGGTGCCGGTGGACGCGCTGCGCTCGGCCCTGGCCAGGCTGTTTCCGGGCGGCGACGGGGCGCACACCGACTGGCAGCAGGTGGCCTGCGCGCTGGCGGTGCGTGGCGGCATCGGCATCATCACCGGCGGCCCGGGCACCGGCAAAACCACCACCGTGGTGCGCCTGCTGGGCGTGCTGCAGAGCCTGGCCATGGCGGACGGCCGGCGCCTGCGCATGCGGCTGGCGGCGCCCACCGGCAAGGCGGCGGCGCGGCTCACCGAATCGATCGGCGAGCAGCTGCAAAAGCTGCCGGTGGACGCGGCGGTGCGCGACGCCATCCCCACCGAGGTGACCACTCTGCACCGGCTGCTCGGCACCCGCCCGGACAGCCGCCACTTCCGGCATCACCGCGACAACCCGCTGCACGCGGACCTGGTGGTGGTGGACGAAGCCAGCATGATCGACATGGACATGATGGCCAGCCTGCTGGACGCGCTGGATCAACATACCCGGCTGATTCTGCTCGGCGACAAGGACCAGCTGGCCAGCGTGGAAGCCGGCGCGGTGATGGGCGACCTGTGCCGCGACGCCGACCAGGGCCTGTACACCCCGGACACGGTGACCTACCTGCGCCAGGCCTGCGGCGCCGACGTCAGCCCCTGGGCCGGCGACGGCGCCGCCCTCGCCCAGCAGACCGCCATGCTGCGCACCAACTGGCGGTTCAAGGACACGCCGGGCATCGGTGAGCTGGCGTTGGCGGTGAACGGCGGCGACCCGGCGGCGGTGGCGCGGGTGTTCCAGCAGCAGCGGCCCGGCCTGCGCGGCCTGTCCCTCGGAGAAGAGAACGACGCGCTCACCGACCTGCTGCTGGACGGCGACGGCCAGCACCCCGGTCTGCGGGCGCTGTTCGCCGACGTCGCCACGCCGCCGGCTGACGGCCAGCCCGACAGCTGGGCCGCGCAACGGCTGCGCCAGCTCACCGGCCAGCAACTGCTCAGCGGCCTGCGCAGCGGGCCGTTTGGTGTGGACACGCTGAACCGGTCGATCACCGAGCGCCTGCGCCGCGAAGGTCTGGCCGGGGACCACGACTGGTATCCGGGCCGGCCGGTGATGATGACCCGCAACGACTACCAACTGGGCCTGATGAACGGCGACGTGGGCCTGACATTGCCCCACCCGGACGGCCTGCGGGTGGCGTTCCAGCTGCCTGACGGGCGCATCAAGTGGGTTCTGCCGAGCCGCCTGGACAGCGCCGACACCGTCTACGCCATGACCGTGCACAAGGCCCAGGGCTCGGAGTTCGGCCACACTCTGCTGGTGCTGCCGGACCATCCCCATCCGTTGCTGACCCGGGAGCTGATCTACACCGCCGTGACCCGCGCCAAGCAGGCGTTCACGCTGATCGAATACGGCCCCCCCACCGTGCTCGCCGACGCGGTTAGACGGCGCACTTGGCGCGCCTCGGGCCTATGGCAAAAACTGAACCGTTAACCCACAAAAAAGGGGCGGCAAAAGCCGCCCCACGGATTCGCTGAGCAAGGCAGCTGAATCACTCCTTGAATTGCGCTTCCTTCTCTTCGCTCTCCACCACGATGTCGGCGCGGCGGTTCTGCTCGCGGCCTTCGGCGGTGTCGTTGGGCGCCACCGGACGGCGTTCGCCGTAGCCCTGGGTATCGATCACGCCGCTCTCCACCTGGTACTCCTGGATCAGCTCGTCACGGACCGAGTTGGCGCGCCGCTCGGACAGGCCCTGGTTGTACTCCTCGGTGCCGATGCTGTCGGTGTGGCCTTCCACGCGGATGCGGTTGCCGTCGCCGTCGCGTACTTTCTCGGCGGCGCTGCGCACTTCGTTGTTGAACTGGTCACGGATATCGGACTGGTCGAACTCGAAGTAGATGGTTTTGATGGTCTCTTCCCGACGGACGTCGTAGACCTGACAACCACGGTCGTCGACCACCGCGTTCGGCGCGGTGCCGGGGCAATCGTCGCGGGCGTCGATCACGCCGTCGCCGTCGCTGTCCTTGCTGACCACCTCGGCGGGTTCGTCCACGGCGGTGCGCGGCTCGCTGTCGGACTCGCGGCCACTGACCGCGAACATCAGGTTCACGCCGGCGTAGACCTGGCCTTCCCAGAATTCCCGGTCGCTGCTGTAGGCGTGCCGCGTGCCCAGATCAAGCAGCACGTTTTTGAAGAAGGCGCGCTGGATGCCCATCTCCACGCCGCTCATGGTTTCTTCGTTGTCGTTGATTTCCTGAGTGCCCACGTTCAAACCCATGTAGGGCTCGAAACCGAGCAGGCTGGTTTCATCGAAATGGTGACGCAGGCTGGCGTAGTAGTTGACCACATCGGATTCGCGGTCGGTGTATTTATGCTCGACCTCGTCGTTTTCTTCGTACCAGGCCTGCACCGACCAGCGCGGGCTGAAGCGCCAGCCGATCTGGCCGCCGAAGAACTCGGAGTCGTCGAAACCGTCCACGTCCCCGGTCACTTCGTTATCGTAGAAAAAATACTGGCTGACGTGCCCGCCGATGTACCCGTAGGTATCCGGCACGTTTTCATCGGCGAACGCGGGGGAAAACAGAAGCGGTGACGCAAGCACCGCGGTCATCATTGACTTCTTCATGGCAAGCTCCTTTGCGAATCAGTGCTGAACAACAGCAATTCTGAGCCGCAAAGGGCAGCTTGGGGATGGGAAAACGTAAACAGTTTCGAAAATCCAAGCGGATTTTACGCCGTTATTACAATCCTGTTTCCCGGTGTTACCGGACGTTCAAACCCCTTAACCGGGCGCCTGCTTTGGGAAACCTTTTATTTGGTCACCCACTGCCCGGTGGGGGTCTTCACATATTCGCCGGATGGGGTTTTCTCGATCGCTTTCTGGCCGGCCAGATTGGCGACCTGCTCCAGGCTGATACCGTTTTCCCGGGCGATGCGCTGATACGCCTCACGGCGTTTTTCGTTCACGTCGGAGACCAGCTCCACCGCTTCCGAAGTGGCCTTGACCACGCCCAGGTAGCCGTTCGGCTGCTCGCCCACCAGGCCCTGGCTTTTCGCGCTGTCCAGGTCCAGGGCAAACGCCGCGCCGGCGAAAACCAGGGTGACCGCGAACAGCAGGTGTCGAATGAATGTCATGTTTATCTCCTGATCCCTACCCTAGAACAACTCGCTGTCTTCACTGAACAGGTCGTCAATATCCTTCTCGACCTTAAGACGGATTTCATGATCGATCTTAACGTTGAGGTTGATCGTGATCGGCTCCTTGGGGGCTTCCAGCGCCACCCGCGGCGTGCAGGCAACGGCCAGAGGCACCATCAGCGCCAGGGCCAGCAGGCCCGCGCTCCGGTGTCCGTTGATCCGGTCTGTCATGGTCTGGTCTCCGTCATCACTCTGTCGGTGATTCGTTCACCGATGCGTAAACTGCGTAATAGCTCTAGCACATTTTCCTCGTGGGTGTAATTAAAGACCACCGGCAGCCCGTTTCGTTGCGGATTGGTGCCGCGAATGTGCACGGCGGCGTCCAGCCAGCCGTCGTCGGCCATGTCCACTTGCGCGCTGAAACGCTCCACGCGCAGCGGGTTGAGCGCCTCCAGAGCGATCGATACCGCCCGGTTTGATTCCGCCATCGCCTGGGTGCCCGCCGCCGGCAACAACGCCAGCGACAGCGGTGTCTCGTTGGCCAGCCGGCCGTCGCGCACCGCCACGCTGTCGGCGGCCAGGCGCAGCGGAATGTAGCCACCCACCTCGCCGGTAAGACTGACCACCGCCTCGTTCTGCAACGCCGCCAACTGATTCAGCTCGATGCCGGTCAGTACCACCGGCTGCCACTCCGACGACGGCCAGCGCAATCCGGGGGCGCGCACTTCACCGCCCAGCAGTTGCGCGCTGATCTTTTCAAAACGCCACTGATCCAGATCGGTGTCCACGCCCATGCGCACCTCGGTAACCGGCACGCCCACGTCCAGGTTGGCCAGGGTCAGCGGCTCACGGCTGCGGATGTTCGGCGCCTGCCCCTGGCGCCAGTCCAGCGCCAGATCCGCGTCCAGGCCACGCGCCTGGATGCTGCCCCAATCCAGTGACAGCCCTTCGCCGCGCAGGGTGCCGTCGACCTGGAAGGCGTCGCGCCACTGCCAGCGACCGTCCATCACCAGGTCGCCGGCGCGGGTGGTCAGTGGCAGCCCGCGGCTCATCGCCGGCACCAGCGGCGAGCGGCCCTGCAGCGTGCCGCTCAGCCCGGTGCCGCCCTGGCGGCCGCGCATGGACAGCCGGGTGCCCCACTGGTCCACGGAGAGGTCCGCCTGGAAGGCGGCGCCGTTAAGGCGGGCACTGCCGGTCACCGGCGGCAGGGTCCAGCGCTCCGCCACCAGGCCTTCGGCGCGCACTTCCAGGGCGCCGGAGGGCCCGCCCTCGCCGATCACCAGCGGCTCGCTGACGCGCAGGGTAAGCGGTTTGACCAGGCGCGTGCCGCTCACCGTACCGCCCACGGACAGCCGACTACCGGCCAGCAGGCTCAGGCTGTCACCCCAGCGCCAGCGGCCCTCGGCCGTCACCGGCCCGCCCTGACCGAGCGTCGGCACCAGGCTGTAGAAGTGTTCGCCGCTGGCCTGGATCCGGCCCGACCAGACGCCCTCGTCGAGCGCGCCGCTCAGTTGGCCCCGGAACGGCACGCTCTGGTAGCGGCCCTCCACGCTGGCCTGGAACGGCCACTGTGGCGGGCGCAGGCCGTCCACCGGCAAGCGCGCCGTCACCTCCAGATCGGTGGATTGGAGGCGCAGCCGGGCCGGCTCGCCGCGCACCCCGGTGGGGCCGGCGTCGCCGGACCAGCCGCCGCTCACCCGGTAGCCCTGCCAGCGCCCGTCCACGGTGACGGCGCCGCGCCACTGCAGATCATTGGGCCGCCAGGCCAGGCCGCTTTCCGTGGTTTCCAGAGTGAGCTCCCGCCAGACCAGCGACAGCGGCAGGCTGGCCTGGCCCTGCATCGCCAGCGGCGCGGTGACCGGCTCACGCAGGCGCACCGTCAGGTCCTCGGCCAGCCCGCTGACCTGGAACGGTGACACCGTGACCTCACCGTCGCGCCAACGGAACGCCACCTCGCCGCCAAGGCCCTCGCTGAGCGACAGGCTGCCCTGCCCTTCGCCCAGCCGCGCCGCGTCGCTGCTCAACGACAGAGCCGCCCGCCCCTGGGGGCCGTTGGCCACCAAGCGGCCGTCCGCCCGCACCAGCGCCGCGCCTTCGCCACGGGCCTGCAGGTCCTCGCCGGGGCTCACCACCCAGCCGGCGCCCACCGCCAGCGGCTCGTCCAGGCCGGCGCGCAGCCGCCAGGCGTCGCCCTGCCATTGGCCGCGCACGGTGACGTTGCCGCGCGGCCCGGGGGTTTCCAGACCCAGGTCCCGGCCCAGCAGCACCAGCTCACCGGTGAAGTGTTCCGGGTCGGTCCAGTCCCCGGGCAACCACAGGCCGTCGCCCTGGACCCGCACCTCGCCGGCCAGGCGCTGGTCCAGATGGCCGCCTTGCAGGGTGCCATCCAGCCGCCAGCGGCCGCTGCCGCGGCGGTACTCGGCGCGGAGCCGGCTGTCGCGGAATTCGGCCCGCGCCCGCCAGGCGCCGTCGCGCTGAGACAGGTTGACCATCACCGGTGGCAGATCGCGGTACTGCACCGCCCACACGGTGACCTCCAGGGCCGGTAAGGAAGGGATGTCGGTGAGGCCGTCCGACGCCGTATCGGCGTCGTCGGGGCAGGCGTGAATGCCCAGGGTGTCGATGCCCAGGGTGAGCGGGCGCAGCGCCGACAAGCGCACGCCGCGGGCTTCCAAGGGCCGGCACCCGTCTGTTTCTTGCCAGACCGCGTCCAGGGTCAGGCCGTCGCGCCAGCCCGGGCCCTGCCAGTGCCAGCCGGCCAGCCGTATCGCCAGGGCGGCGACCAGCACGGCCAGCAACAGGCCCGCCGCGATCACAAGCGGCAGCAGCCAGATCAGCCGCTTGCCGGGAAACCGTTTCGCCATCAACAATTCGACCTTTTTCCCTGGTCAGCAGTAAAGGCAAAGGATGGCGGTTTCACGCTCGGAAATACAGGCCTTTGCGACTCAACCGCGGGCGAACGCGGCCAGATGCTGGTCGGCGCCACCGAACAGGCCGTCCATGGCGGTGATGCGCTTAAAGTAACGCCCCACCGCCAGCTCGTCGGTCATGCCCATGCCGCCGTGCAGCTGCACCGCTTCCTGGGCGATATGCCGGCCGGCGCCACCGATGCGGGCCTTCAGCGCGTGCACCGCCTGGCGGGCGTCGTCGTGGCCTTCCAGCGTCTTCAGGGTGGCGGCCAACAGCAGCGAGCGGGTCTGCTCCAGGGCCATGAACATGTCCGCCATGCGGTGCTGCAGCACCTGGAAGCTGCCGATCGGCACGCCGAACTGCTTGCGGGTCTTGCTGTATTCCACGGTGTCGTCCAGCAGCACGGAGAGCGCGCCCACGGCTTCCGCCCCCAGGGCGAGAATGGCTTCGTCCAATACCTGGCGGACCGGTTCGAAGGCGGCGTCTTTCTCGAAGATCAATGCGTCGGCGGACAACCGGACCCCATCGAGCTGCAGCCGGGCCGCCCGGTGGCCGTCCACCAGACGGTGCGGTGTCAGCGTCACGCCCGGGCTGTGCGGGTCGAGCAGGAACAGCGACAGGCCCCGCGGGTCGCCGGGCTCGCCGCCGGTGCGTGCCAGCACCAGAATACGGTCCGCCTGATCGCCGTTAAGCACCACGGTCTTGCGACCGTTCAAAACGAAGCCGCCGCCCTCCTCGCGGACTTGCAGCGCGGTGTTTTCCGGCGCGAACACACGCTCCTGTTCGTCCACCGCCAACGCCAGCTGCAGGTCGCCCGCCATCAGGTCCGGCAGATAGCGGGCACGGCAGGCCGCGTCGGCGCGGCGCAGGATGCCGCCGCCCAACACCACCGTGGCCAGGTAAGGCGTGGTCACTCCGCCGCGACCCAGTTCTTCCAGCAGCACCATGGTTTCCACCAGGCCGGCGCCCAGGCCGCCGTCGTCCTCGTCGAACGGCAGCGCCAGCCATCCCAGTTCGGCGAACTGATGCCAGAGGGTTTCCGCCTGATACCCGCCCTGCACAAAACGGCGCGCGCTGTCGGCCAGCATTTGCTGCTCATCGCTCAGCGAAAAATTCATCCTCGTTCTCCTTTCGTCGCCCTCACAGGCCCAGTACCGCCTTGGCGATAATGCCCCGCTGCACCTCGTTGGAGCCGCCATAAATGGAGCAGGCCCGCGCGTTGAGATAGGCCGCCATGGCGGTGAGCGCGTACTCCGGGCCCAGCGGCGCCTCGTCACCGCCGGGCACCAGGGCTTGCGGCTGCCAGACCAGCGCCTGGCTGCCCAGCGTCTCGATACCCAGCTCGGTGACCCGCTGCTGCAGCTCGGTGCCGAGGATCTTGGTCATCGACGACAGCGCGCCCGGATCCTTGCCCGCGGACAGTGCCGACTTGATGCGCTTTTCCGTAAACGACAGCGCCAGCACCTCGCTTTCGCAGGCGGCCACCTTGTGCGCCCACACCGGGTCGTCGCGCAGGCTGCCGCCGCCGGCGGTGGTCTGCCGCGCGGCGATCTGCTTCAGCCGCTGCAACTGCACGCCCAGCGCGGGCGCGTAGTCCTGCCCGCCCCGTTCAAAAGTGAGTAGGTACTTGGCCACCGTCCAGCCATCGTTCTCCTCACCGACACGGTTGCGCTTGGGCACACGCACATTGTCGAAAAACACTTGGCACTGCTCCGGAACCTCATCGAGACCGACGATGGGCTCAACGGTGATCCCAGGGGTGTTCATATCCAGCAGCAGGAAGGTGATGCCCGCCTGGGGCTTGCCGTCGCGGCGGGTGCGCACCAACAGGAACATGCGGTTGGCGTGGTGGGCGTAGGTGGTCCAGATCTTGGTGCCGTTGATCACATAGTCGTCGCCGTCGCTCTCCGCGAAGGTCTTCAGCGACGCCAGATCGGAACCGGCGCCGGGCTCGGAATAGCCCTGGCACCAGATATCCTCGCCGGAAAGAATGCGCGGCAAATAATGCGCCTTCTGCTCCTCGGTGCCGAAGCCGATCAGACAGGGCCCGCACATCTGCAAGCCCATGGGAATCAGCGGCGGCGCCTCGGCGCGCACCAGCTCCTCGGCGAACACCGCGCGCTGGCCGACACTCCAGCCTGTGCCGCCATACTCTTTCGGCCAGTGCGGTGCCGCCCAGCCCTTTGCATGCAGAAGGCGCTGCCAGGCCATCGCCTCCTTCACCGGCGCGAACACCGAGGTGGTCTTGCGCCCCGCCTCCAGAATCTCAGGGGTCAGCGATTCATCCAGGAACGCACGCACCTCCTCGCGGAAATGCCGCTCCTGCTCGGGTACTTTCAGGTCCATGGTTCACCCCGGTAGCACGTTGGCCGGCCAGCATAGAACCAGCGGATTTGAGAGGCACTGGCCTTAAACACCGGCGCCCTGACGGAAACGGTCAGGCACGACATCCCAGCCCCACTCTACCCGGGGCCGGCGCCGCCGCGACTCGGCGAAACGGACGAGGTTTGCCGGCAATCAGCCGTCGCAGGCACACCCCGGCGGCTTCGTGCAGGTGTAGCTGCGGCTGATGCAGGAATTACCGCAGGCCTTGCCCTTGCGGCACACCTTGCAGCAGCTTTGTGGCAATAGCTCTTTGTCGCGCAGCAGATCCGGCAGCGTATCGCCGGCACTCTGGGTCTCGTTGAACAGACTCTCGAAGGTATCAATGGAAGGCTGCGGCGCCTCCGCCGGCTGAGCCGCCAGCGCCGCCGCCGACCACAGCGACATCAATACGATAAGTACCCGGATCGTCCCCTGCATAAGTATCCCCTGGCGTTTTTATTTTATTAGGAAACTTCACTCTAGCTGAGTGCGAGGCGAAAAGGTAAGCGACGTATCAAGGCCTGAAACGGAAAAGGGCCAGTCTCCCGCAGGCGACTGACCCTCTTCGTTTTATTTGGTCGGACGGAAGGATTCGAACCTTCGACCCCTTGCACCCCATGCAATTTCCGCACGGATACGCACGGACCCTGGCGAACCTCCTAAGAGGGCTCTATCATAGCAAACACGCGGCTTTCAGGCCGCTTTTCTGTTTACACCAATCCGCTGGCATCCGCCGACAGCCAGCCGATCTGGTGGGGCAAAAGTGGGGCAAAATTATCAAACCTCAGATCCTGCAGGGGGTAGGACATGACCAAGCTGACGGCTAAGCAACTGGAAGCCCTCACCGCAACGGATGACGGCAGGACACTACGCGAGGATAACGGCCTGGTCGCCAAGGTCCGCGCCGGCGTTCGTGGCGTCACGGCACTGTTTCGCTATGAGTTCAAGCTGGATGGGGTCAAGCGCGATTACCGCCTCGGCAGCTGGCCCAAGAACACACTCGCTCAGATTCGGGCCAAGCGTGACGAAGCCAAAGCCTCAGTCGCTAAAGGTATCAACCCCAACGCCGCCCAGAAGGCAGCCAGGATTGAAGCCCAAGCCGCCATTGCCTCAACCATCGCCGAAGCCGAGCGCCAAGCGTCGGAAAACAGGACGGTGAACGAGCTATTTGAAGCCTGGCTCGACGATGGGGTATCACGGCAAGATGGCAACGCCGAACTCCGCAGAAGTTTTGGCAAAGACGTGCTCCCCTTGATTGGCAAGACGCCGCTGCGTGCCTTGACCGATAAGGACCTTCTCTCCGTGCTCAGAACAGTAAAGGCTCGCGGCCTGAACCGCTCCGTCGTCATTCTGAACAACGACATGGGTCAAATGCTGCGTTGGGCGGAGAAGCGGCAACCCTGGCGCACCTTGATGGCTGACGGGAACCCCGCCGACCTGGTGGATGTCACCACCCTGCTGGATAGCGACTATCAGGAAGAACGGGAGCGGGTGCTCTCCGCCGAAGAGATCCGAGAGCTGCATGACATCTTCGAGAAGCTGGAAGCGGATTACGCTGCCCTGCCGGCGGGCCAGAAATACAGCGGCATCCGCCCGGTAAACCCCCGCGTGCAAAGCGCCATCTGGATATGCCTGGCAACCCTATGCCGCATCGGCGAGCTGCTTCAAGCGGAGTGGAAGCATGTCGACTTTGACACCGGTCTCTGGTTCATTCCCGCGAAGAACACCAAAGGACATCGCGGAAAGCGGCAGGATCATCATGTCTTTCTGTCGCCTTTTGCATTGTCACAGTTCAAACGGCTACACCAGGAAACCGGCCACACTGCCTTCCTATTTCCCAACAGAGCCGGAGATAGCCACGTCAACACCAAAAATGTCAGCAAACTGATCGGTGACCGGCAATGCCGCTTCAAGAATCGCAGCAAACCTCTGGCCGGCCGGCATCATGATGACAGTCTAGTCTTGGCAAATGGCCAAAATGGCGCATGGACGCCGCACGACATGCGCCGCACTGGCGCGACAATGATGCAAGCGATCGGCGTACCGCTCGACATCATTGATCGCTGTCAAAACCATCTTCTGGGCGGCTCGAAAGTCCGGCGGCACTACCTGCGCCATGACTACGCCAAAGAGAAAACTGAGGCATGGAAACTGCTAGGGGAGCACATAGAAGCGTTACTGTAAGCGTTGGCCCGCCCCATGTTGAGCGAGCAGCAGGGGCCATCCCTACTCGAACAGGGCGGCGACTTCCTGCAAGATCTCTACAGCCGAATCAAAATCCACACTTTCATCATCGTCAGCGTACGACATCGCATCCACAAACTGCCTGTACTCTTCGCGATACTCCTCATCGTTGTCCAGGCACTCGATGGCCTCCTGAATCGACTCTGTAAACGGGGCCTGAGTATCTCGCTTTCCTGTCTGCCGATCGCCTTCGAATGAGGAGTCTGCGACATCCACAAACAGCTCTTCATCTTCCCTAATCACAGAGATCAGCGGAGCAATATCGTGAAGATGGCGAACCATCTCAGGATCCTCACCATGAGCTGATCGATTACTCTTCAGCACACGCCATGTCAACGCACTCAACTTGTCGGCTGCAGTCTCAATCGGCGGCAGGCGCAAGATTTCGACTTCAGGCTCAGTCTCTGTGTAGTACGAAATGAAAGACTGAATATAGTGGCATAGTGGCTTTGGTGATTTTGAGTGTATGATCACTCAGATAGAAAGTCCGGTAACGATAATGACAAAGAAGAGAACGTTCAGTCCGGAATTCCGCTTGGCGGAGGCCTAGCTCGGTCGACCAGGGCTATTCACTGAAAGCGGCCTGTGATGCCATGGGGGTTGGCGAGTTCACCATGGAGTACTGGGTTCGCAAGCTCCCTTCCGAATGAGCAGGCAACGTACCGAAAGGCGAAGCCCTGACCCCGGAACAGCGTGAGATTCAGGAACAGAAACGCAAGCTGCGGCGGGTGGAGGAAGAAAAGGAAATCTTAAAATAAGGCTACTGCTCTCTTGATGTCGGACTCCCTGAACAATTCTCGATAATTGAGCGACTTGAACGGTGCAACGCCTATGTCAGGTATTTGGGGTTCATCGCAGCAGCTACCGGCCGGCGTGACCGGGACAAAGAGCGCTGTGAGGCTGAGAAAACGCTGCTGGATCAGGTTGTCGAGGCGCATGCTGCCAGTAACGGCTCTGCGGGGCTCGCAGCATTGCCAAGATCGCCACCCAGGCTGGAACGACACTGAGCCGGTACCGTGCCGGCAGACGGATGAAGCAGTTAGGGCTGGTCAGCACGCGGCCGCCAGGGCACTCCTACAAGAAGGCGGATCAGCCACACCTGGACATCCCGAACCGTCTTGATCAGGAGTTCGATGTAAAGGAGCCCAATCAGGCTTGGACCGGAGATACTACCTATATCTGGACAGGAGTGCGCTGGGCTTACCTGGCGGTGGTTATCGACTTTTTCCTGTAAACCCGTGGACTGGGCGCTGTCCCTGCCCCCCAATACGGAACTGGTAAAGAAGCCCCTAACCATTGCCTATAGGTCGTGGGGCGAGCCACAGGGCGTCATGTTTCATTCAGATCAGGAGTGCCAGTACACCAGCCTGGGATTCCGAGAGTTGCTCTGGCGCCATCACATGAAGCAGAGTCTCAGCCGGCGAGGAAGTTGCTGGGATAACGCCCCGACAGAGCGGTTCTTCAGGATTTTGAAAACGGAGTGGGTACCGGAAATCGGGTATCCGTGCTGTATCTCGGCGAAGCAGTCGATCACGGACTATATGATCGGCTATTACAGCGTTCTGCGACCGCACAAGCACAACGGCGAGCTGCCGCGCAATGTCGCAGCAGGCTTACTGGAAAACTCAAAAGACGGCGGCCTGAAATACTTGGCCACTACACTTGGAGTTAATCACAGTCAGTTGAATTCAAACAGAACGGTCTGGGCAAACTCCGTGTAGCTTGATCACAGTCAAAAATCACTATCTCAACCAACTGATGGCGCGGCTTCAGACGCCTACTATACCTCGGACAGTGCCTCCCTGACCTTGCCGGCAACCTGTTTCAGTTCGTTGTTTTCAATCGCCGTCATTGAAGCTACGGGATCTATCGCGCTGACTTCGATACCTTCAGACGTTTCCCGCAGAATGACATTGCACGGCAACATGGCCCCTACCCGGGGCTCTACACCAATGGCTTCCCACGCCATAGCAGGATTACACGCCCCAAGGATCCGGTACGCGGGCATTTCCTTGTCAAGCTTCTCCTTCATCGTGGCTTTGACATCAATTTCTGTCAGCACCCCGAAACCGTGATCTGTGAGGGACTGACGCGTTCTTTTGTCAACCTCGTCAAAATCAGCGTCTTCTATGATTCGATCAATCGTGTACCGCATAATCGTCTCCAACAAATCCAACGTTTATTACTTAGCGCCAAGCTTAATCACTCGCAGGCGCAGCGCATTCACGATCACGCTGACCGAAGACAGCGACATAGCCGCCGCCGCAAAAATCGGTGACAGCAGGATGCCGAAAAACGGGTATAGAACGCCGGCCGCTATCGGCACACCCGCAGAGTTATAGACAAAGGCAAAAAACAAGTTCTGCCGGATATTGCGCATGGTTGCCAGCGACAATCGACGTGCTTCCACAATGCCCATGAGATCGCCGCGCAACAGGGTAATGCCGGCGCTTTCGATGGCCACATCAGTGCCCGTGCCCATGGCTACGCCTACATCGGCGGTTGCCAGAGCCGGAGCGTCGTTCACCCCGTCACCAGCCATCACCACAACACGGCCCTCATCTTTCAGGCGCTGAACGATCTTGCCCTTATCCTCCGGAAGCACTTCCGCTTCCACTTCATCGATGTGCAATTTACGGGCAACCGCCTCGGCCGACGTCCGGTTGTCGCCGGTGAGCATGACGACTCGGATGCCGTCTTTCTGCAGTGCAGAAATAGCCGCTTCAGTGGTTTCTTTCACCGGATCGGCGATGGCAAGCAAACCGGCCACTTTGCCGTCTACGGCCGCGAAAATAACAGTCGCCCCATCCTGGCGGAGCTGGTCGGCTTCGCTTTCAAAGTCCGCGGTGTCCACATTTTCCGCTTCCATCAACAGCCGGTTTCCGAGCAATACCCGTCGTCCATCAATCCTACCGGTGACGCCCTTCCCATTGGGTGAATCAAAATCTTCCGCGTCCGGTAGTTTCAAGCCCATGGTCTTTGCTTTATCGAGAATGGCGTGGGCCAGCGGATGCTCACTGCCCTTTTCCAGGCCGCCGGCGAATCGCATGAGCTCATCCTCGCTGCCCCCGGCAGCTGGCACCAGTTTGGTCACCTGAGGTTTGCCTTCAGTCAGTGTGCCCGTCTTATCCACCACCACGGTGTCCACTTTCTCCATACGCTCAAGTGCTTCGGCATCGCGGATCAGCACACCGCTCTGAGCACCCCGCCCAACGCCGACCATAATCGACATGGGCGTTGCCAGCCCCAAAGCACAGGGGCAAGCAATAATCAGCACGCTCACCGCAGCAATCAGACCGAATGCCATCGGGGGCGTCGGCCCGAACAACGACCAGGCTATAAAGGCGATAATGGCGATCACGATCACCGCAGGCACAAAATAGCCCGCGACCCTGTCGGCCAGGCCCTGAATGGGCGCGCGGCTGCGTTGGGCGCTGGCCACCATCTGCACAATCTGGGACAGCATGGTGTCCCGGCCCACCTTGTCCGCACGCATGATGAAACTGCCCTGCTGGTTGATGCTGCCGCCGATCACCTGGTCTCCTGACTTTTTGCTGACCGCCAACGGCTCACCGGTCACCATGGACTCATCCACGTTGGAGCTGCCTTCGAGCACCTCGCCGTCTAGCGGAACCTTGTCGCCCGGACGCACCCGCAGGCGGTCGCCGACCTTGACCTGATCCAGCGATACATCGGACTCACCGCCATCATCGTCCAGTTTCCTGGCCGTTGCCGGCGCCAGATCTAACAGAGCCTTGATGGCCCCGGAGGTTTTCTCCCGGGCGCGCAATTCCAGCACCTGTCCAAGCAGCACCAGCACCACAATGACCGCTGCCGCCTCAAAGTACACTGCCACTGAGCCGTCGGCCTGCCGGAAAGCGCCCGGGAATACCTGGGGCGCAAGTGTGGCGACCAGGCTGTAGATCAGGGCCACGCCGGTACCAATGGCTATCAGCGTGAACATGTTCAGGTTACGGCTAACCACGGATCTCCAACCCCGGACGAAGAAGGGCCAGCCGCACCAGAGCACCACGGGCGTTGCCAGCACCAACTGAATCCAGTTGGACATCTGTGGAGCAATCATATGGTCAAGCCCGGTCAGATGCCCGCCCATTTCCAGCACCAGGACCGGCAATGTCAGCACTAGGCCAACCCAGAATCGGCGGGTCATGTCCTTGAGTTCTGCCGACGGCCCGTCGTCCAGGCTCACCTGCTCTGGCTCCAGGGCCATCCCACAAATGGGGCAGTCCCCCGGTCCTTGCTGGCGAATTTCCGGGTGCATGGGGCAGGTATACATCGTACCTGGCGCAACCGGCTCTTGCGGCTTGTCTTCCTCACCGAGGTACTGCTCAGGGTCCTCGTCGAATTTGGACTGGCAGCGCGAGGAGCAAAAGTACCAGGTTTTACCGCCATGCTGGCTGCGATGTTCCGCGGTGTGCGGATCCACTGACATGCCACAGACCGGATCCTTGGCGGCGTGCTCGCCAGGGGCTTTATCGGTGTGATGATCGTGCTGATGGGTGTGATGGTGCTCAGCCATTCCGATCTCCTGTTTTGTCTACAGGCCAGTCTGCAAACGCAATGAAATACAGTAGAACCAGGTTAGCTATCGGAACCAGTATCAGAATACCCATCCAACCCGGATACCCTGTGCGCTGGCAAATACGCCAGGCCGGAATGACCACCACAATGGCAATCACCAGCATCCACAGCCAGTGTCCTGCCCACATCGTGTTTCCGAACATGTTCTCTCCCATCATGGTTGTTACCTCTCACCCCAATTGTGGTCAATGATGCGCATGGCTCTGCCCCGCTTGCGCGGATTCTGGCAATCGCTTCAGGAAAATTTGTTCGGCTACCGCAATCACAACCATAGTGACAACAGCCACGCCGATAACAAAGGGATCGGTATTAAGCTTGACCCATACAAAGCCTCCCAGCGCCAAAAGATCCAACAGGATGGCTGTAGCTGGCACCCAGATGTTGGCCTTGATGTCTTTGCGTAGATAACGCAGTACACCCCAGTGAATGGCAATGTCCATAATCAGGTAAAAGACGATACCCAATGCGGCAATTCGGGACAGGTCGAAGAAGGCGGTCAGAATCAGCCCCAGGACCACGGTATAAACCAGAGTGTGCTTCTGGATGCTGCCGGGCATGCCAAAGTGACTGTGGGGAACCAGTTTCATCTCTGTCAGCATCGCCAACATGCGGGACACAGCAAAGACACTGGCCAGAATCCCGCCTGCCGTGGCCATCATAGCAATGGCGACGGTAAACCAGACACCGTACTCGCCAAGCGCGGGACGCGCAGCGGCAGCCAGGGAGTAATTCTGTGTTTCGATGATTTCAGCCAGCGACAGATTGCTGGCGACGGCAAACCCCACCAGCGTGTAGATCACCACACAGGCAGCAATGGAAATAATGATGGCACGGCCAACATTCCGCTTTGGGTCTATTACTTCGGAGCCACTGTTGGTAATGGTAGTAAAGCCTTTGAATGCCAGGATACCCAACGCAGTCGCGCCCAGGAAGTTGCCCAGCGTTCCGGCTTCGCCAGGCTCTGAAAAATCAACCGAGATTGAGTCAGCAATCCAGATCCCGACGAGACCGAAAATCAGTATGCCTCCGATTTTCAGGATACCGATGAAGGAGGCCACGCCCTGAATGAGACGGTTGCTAAGCAGGTTGATCAAAAACGCCGCGAGAATAAGTGATACACCGAGAATGGGTACCATGCGACCGGTGTCGTCACCGCCGAAAAGCTGCATGGTGTAGGCACCGAATGTACGGGCCAGAAAACTCTGAGCAATGACCATGGAGAAGTACATCAGCAAGGCGTTGAAAGCCGTTGGCAGTCGGTTTCCGTAAGCTTTATGCAAGTACATACCAATGCCCCCGGCCGACGGGTAGGCGTTGGAGATCTTGATGTAGGAATAGGCGCTGAAGCTCACAATCACAGCCGCAGCGAGAAAGGCCAGCGGGAAAAGTACGCCGGTCATCTGGGCCATCTGCCCGGTCAACGCAAAAATACCGGCGCCAATCATGACGCCGGTACCCAGCATGACTGTCCCTGGTAAAGTGAGACTGCCCTCCTGGTAGCGGGTAGTTCGATCTTCCTCCCTGTTCATTCAACCTCCTGTTATTTTTT
>NZ_CAXPXK010000119.1:0-9478 GCF_964221125.1 Alloalcanivorax sp. | reverse complement strand
TGCCGTCAGATCATCAAGCTGGCGCCCAGCCACCTGGTGCTCCTGGAACAGAGCGAAGTGGCCCTCTACAACATAGAGATGGAACTGGCGGACCTGATCCAGCGCCATCACTTCGACCTTAAGCTGGTCGCCATGCTCGGTTCCGTGGTGGATCCGGGGCATGTGGAACGGCTATGCCGCGAATTCGACGTGGATACGCTGTATCACGCCGCCGCCTATAAACACGTCCCCATCGTTGAGGAGAACCCCGCCGCCGGCGTGCGCAACAATATTCTGGGCACGCTGGCCGCGGCCCAGGGCGCGGAAGCCGCCGGCGTGAGCCACTTTATTCTGGTCTCCACCGACAAGGCGGTGCGCCCCACCAATGTGATGGGCGCCACCAAGCGCTTCTCCGAACTGGTTCTGCAGGCCATGGCGGGGCGGGGCAGCAGCACGGTTTTCTCCATGGTCCGCTTCGGTAACGTGCTGGGCTCCTCCGGATCGGTGGTGCCGCTGTTCCGCGAGCAGATCCGCCGTGGTGGGCCGGTGACGGTGACGCACCCCGATGTGATTCGCTACTTCATGACCATCCCCGAAGCCGCCCAGCTGGTGATCCAGGCCGGTGCCATGGCCAAGGGCGGTGAGGTGTTCGTGCTGGACATGGGCGAGCCGGTGCGGATTCTCGATCTGGCGCAGACCATGATCCGCCTGATGGGGCTGTCGGTGCGCGACGAGTCCAACCCGGACGGTGATATAGAGATTGTATTCAGTGGCTTGCGGCCCGGGGAGAAGCTCTTCGAAGAACTGCTGATCGGTGACGCCAGTGTGCGAACCGAGCATGAAATGATCATGCAGGCCCACGAAGAGGCGCTTTCCAGCGAGGAAGTCGCGGCGGCCTTGCAGGCTTTACGCGCGGTTCTGGATCGGGGCCAATCGGCGTCGTTGAAAGCGCTGCTGTGCCGGTACGTCAACGGCTACCGGCCCCGCGAAGAGGTCGAGGGCGAGGATCCGGAGTTGCCCTGCATTGAGGGCGATGAAACGGCCGCCGGCGCCACCACGACGGCCGCGGCCGCGTCCGGAAAAGGCGTCCATTAAAAAGGGCGCCGCACGGGCGCCCGGGGCTCGAGGTGACGGAGACTCAAGACATCACTCGATATTTCGCGGTCCGGCCACATCCTTGTCGTTACTGTCCATTCCACGAAGCGCAAGAGCCTGCCACTGTGTGAGCCCGGTCTCAATTTACAGGCTGATACTTTCTGTATACCCCTGCTTCTTCCCGCCCATAAAAAAGGCGCCCGTGGGCGCCTGAAGTCACACAAAACGACTATGGAACGATGCCCCGGGGCCTGCGGGAAGGGGGTGAGATAACCCCGGGGCACGCTTAAAGCCTGCCATTATGTGACGCGTATCACAATATGAATTTACAGTACTTCGGTACGAAATAATGAAGCTTTGGCGTGAAGGGTAATAATAGTTGCCGCAATTTATATCACTATTAAATCTTAGTTTTTACTAGGCCGAATCTATTGTTTTGCGTTTTTTAATCCAAAAAACTATTAAAACATTGTTTTTCAACGTGTACAGGTTTTGTATCACTGTGTACCATTTGCGAATCTGTGATTAAGTTGGCATCTAAAACATTTTGTATGCGCTAGGCAATTTAATGATTATGCCCGGGCGCTGTGTCAGTTCCATTTAGTGATCTGTACCTGGGGGTATCATGAATTCATATCATGAAATTGAACGTTTTCAACGTAAGGCCGGCCAGGCCGGCTTTCCCTTCCGCGATACCGGCGTGCCGGCGCACCAGCGGCGCGAGACCGGCTGGAATCTGATTGACCAGGTGGCGTCGGCCGCCGCCTCCCCGACGGCCCGCGCACCGGCTGCCCCGGTCGCCGGGCCGTCTTTGCAGGCGCGCGACGGCCCCGGTGGGGCGGTCAGTGCCCACCGGCCGGAGCCGGTCCAAGCGCCCGCTGGCCGGGGCCCGGAGCAGGTCCAGGACGTCGCCCTGGAGCGCTTCGCTTCTCTTCTGAAAGCCCGTCAGCAGCGCAAAAGCACCGTTGCCGAATCCGGCGAGTCCGCGTCTTTGAAGCAGTTGCTGCGCAACATCGCCGTGGGCGCCCCGGCGGATGAGCACTGGCCCACGCAGTGTTAATTGCCGTCGCGTCTCCCAAAGGGGGCGTGGGCAAGACCACCTGCGCGGCGCATCTTGCTTACGGTAGCGCCGCCGCTGGTTACCGCGCCGTGGCCGTGGATTTGGACCCGCAGAATAGCCTGCGCCTGCATTTCGGCATTCCGTTAAGCGAAACCGGCGGTCTCTCAAGGGGCGAACTGGCCGCGGGCGACTGGCGCGGCCGCCTGCTGGCCGGGGCCGGCGGGGTCGAGGTACTGCCCTACGGCGCCTCCGATGCCACCGCCCGCCGTGGCCTGCACCGCTCCATGGAAAGCCCGGGCGCGCTCAGCGCCGCGCTGCGAGGTCTGGCGGAATCCGAGGAGACCGTGGTGGTGGTGGATTTGCCGCCGGGACCCTCGGCCGCTCTGGACGCGGTTTCGGCACTGGCCGACCTGCGCTTGACCATTTTGTTGGCGGACTCCGCCTCCCTGTCGTTGCTGCCGGCGGTGGAGAAGGGCTATTACCCTCCCTGGGTACCGGCGTCTTCCCAGCACCGGTTGGTGCTGAACCAAGTGGATATACGGCGTCGTCTCAATCGGGAAGTCACCGAATTTGTTCAGGCTCAATATCCTGATTCGTTGCTGGCCATGGTGCATCGGGACGAGGCCGTGCCGGAAGCGGCGGCCCGTCAGATGTCCGTTGCCGAGCACGCGGAATCGTCCCGGGCCGCCCGGGATATGAGCATGCTGTGCCGCCGATCACTGGCGTTGTTGCTGAATCGGGCGGAGACGTCCCATCAATCATCGCTTTGGGGACCGGCTCTGTAGGCCGGAGGGAACGAATGAATAATACCAATACCCGGTCGCCGGTGGGGAGGCGGTTTCTGTTCGTGTGCGCCTGTCTTTTGGCGGCGCCGCCGATCCTGCTGTTCATCACCACCCCCATGGACGCCGGGCATCAGGCTCTGCTGGGGCTGGCAAGCGTCCTGGTGATGGCATTGGTGAACCGTTTCCGGCCGGACTCCCGGCGGGTGTCCTTGTGGCTGGTGGCGCTTTCGCTGATTGTCTCCAGCCGCTACATATGGTGGCGCGCCACCTCGACGCTGCATTTTGAAAGCGTGCCCGAAGCGGTGCTCGGCTACGGCTTGTTTCTGGCCGAGCTGTACGCGCTGGTGATTCTTCTGCTCGGCTATCTGCAAACGCTCTGGCCGTTGGAGCGCAAGCTGGTGGCGTTGCCGGAAGACACCCGTCTGTGGCCCACCGTGGATGTTTATATTCCCACCTATAACGAAAGCCTGGACGTGGTCAGCGACACGGTGCTGTCGGCGCAGAACCTGGATTACCCCGCCGACAAGATGCGCATCTACATACTCGACGACGGCCGGCGGGACAGCTTCGAGGCGTTCGCCAAAAGCGCCGGGGTGGGCTACATCACCCGCGAGGATAATCAGCACGCCAAGGCCGGCAACCTGAACAACGCCCTCGGGCAGACCGACGGCGAACTGATTTGTGTGTTCGACTGCGACCATATCCCCACCGCCGGTTTTCTGCAGGCCACCGTGGGCGGCTTTGTCGAGGACGCCAAACTGGCGATGGTGCAGACGCCGCACTATTTCTATTCCCAGGATCCGTTTGAACGCAACCTGGGAGTCGGCGAGGAATTGCCCCGCGAGGGCGAGTTGTTCTACGGACCGGTGCAGAAAGGCAACGACTTCTGGAACGCGACCTTCTTCTGCGGCTCCTGCGCGGTGATCCGCCGCCAGGCGCTGGACGAGACCGACGGCTTCGCGGTGGAAACCGTCACCGAGGACGCCCACACCGCGCTGCGCTTCCAGCGTAAAGGCTGGCGCACCGCGTTCGTGAGCCTGCCGCTGGCGGCGGGCCTGGCCACCGAGCGGCTGTCCCTGCACATCGGGCAACGGGCGCGCTGGGCGCGCGGCATGACGCAAATCCTGCGCGTGGACAATCCGCTGTTCGGCCGGGGCCTGAGCCTGGCGCAGCGGCTCTGTTATCTGAACGCCATGCTGCATTTCCAGTTCGCCCTGCCACGGGTGGTGTTCATTACCGCGCCGCTGGCCTACCTGCTGCTCGGGCAGAACATCATCGCCTCCTCCGCGTCGATGATTTTCGCCTACGCCTTGCCGCACCTGTTCCATGCGATCTGGACCAACTCGCGGCTCAACGGCCGTTTCCGCTACACCTTCTGGGGCGAGATTTACGAGTCGGTGCTTTGTTTCCACTTGATCAAGCCCACGCTGGTGACCCTGTGGGATCCGAAGAAAGGCTCGTTCAACGTCACCGAAAAAGGCGGCCTTCTCGAGAAAAGTTTTTTCGACATCAGCGCGGTGCGGCCGCATCTGGTGGTGGCGTTTTTGCTCGCCCTGGGTTTGGGCAGCGGCCTGGTGCGGTTCTATTGGAACGAGTACTACGCCATCGAGCGGGACGTGATGCTGCTCAATGTGTTCTGGGCCGGCTTCAGTTTGATCACCTTGCTGGCGGCGATCGCCGCCGCCCGCGAGCAGCGCCAGGTGCGCACCAACGTGCGGGTGCCGCTGGTGCTGCCGGCGTCGATCTATCTGGCCGACGGCCATGTGCTGAAAACCCGCACGCTGGACGTGTCGCTGGGCGGCGTGCGGTTGGCCAACCCGCTTGACGAGGCCTTCGACGGCGAAGTGGAAGACGTGGAGATCCGCCTCGACGACCAGAGCGTGGTGTTGCCGGCGCGGCTGGTGAGCGCCAAGGGCAAGGACCTGCGTTTGCAGTTCGGCCTGATGAACCTCAGCCAGCAGCGGCAGATGCTGCGCATCGTCATGGGCCGCTACGACGCCTGGCTGGCCGACAAACCGCACCCCAAGGACCGGCCCCTGCACTCCTTCCGCATCGTGCTGCGGGTGGTGATCCTGATGTTCTTCGGCCGCTGGCTGGCGCGCGGCCGCAAGGAACGCGAGATCGACGCAACCATGCGCGCCAACCACCTCTGGCACCGTTTCATGCCCCTGGCGGTGCTGCTGCTCCTGGCCCTCCTCGCGCTCCTGGCGGTCCGCCCGGCCCTCGCAGATGATGTGCGAGCGGGCCCCGCCCGCGAAAGGCCGGCAAAGCCGGCCGGCAGGATCCCAGAGCCCTCTCTAAAAGACGGCTCGCAACTGGAAACTCGCACCCACCAGCAGACGCTAACCTTTCGCCAGCTCGGCCAGGTGGACGGCCTGACCCTGGCCGGCGCCCAGTCCCAGGCCGGGCTGGGTTTCTCGGTGGGCCGCGATGAAGTGGTCACCGAGGCGGAGATGTATCTCAAGCTTAATTACGGCGATGAGATTCTCCCCGGCACCGGCCGGCTGCTGGTGGAGATCAACGGCGCCCGGGTGAAAACCCTGGAGCTGGACCGCGACGCCACCGAGGCCGAATTCCGGCTGCCGGTGAACCCGGCCCTGCTGGTCACCAACAACCGCATCAACTTCCGGCTGGTGGGGCTCGCCGACCGCGCCTGCCCCAACCCGCTGGACAAGCGGGTGTGGCTCACCGTGGCGCCGTCCTCGGCGATCGAATACCAGGCCGACCGGCTGCCGCTGGCCAGCGACCTGGAAATGCTGCCGGAGCCGTTCTTCGACCTCACCTCGCAGAGCCGGCTGGACCTGCATCTGGTGCTGCCCGATGCGCCGGACAGCGACGTGCTGCGCGCCGCCGCCATCACCGCCTCCTGGTTCGGCGCCCAGGCCCGTTACCGGGGTACGCGCTTTTCGTTGCACGACAACGAGCTGCCCGCCGCCCATGCGATCGTGTTGAGTACCGACGCCAACCCGGTGTCCGGGCTCAGCTCGGAGGCCGGCAGCCACTTGTCGGTGATTGATAATCCGGCCGACCCGTTCTTTAAACTGCTGGTGCTGCACGGCACCGATGGCGCGGACCTGGTGCGCGCGGCGCGCTATCTCACCCTGCGCAGCGCGCAGTTGCGCGGCCGCCGGCAACCGGTTCAGGACGTGGACAGCCCGGTGCGCGCCGCCCATGACGCGCCCCGTTGGGTGTCCACCGAGATGCCGGTGGAGCTGGGTAGCCTGGTGTCGGGCGATCAACTGCGCACCCAGGGGCTCTATCCAGGGGTGATCGACGTGGGCTTCCGCGCGGCGCCGGACCTGTTCCTTTGGCCCGGCGAAACCGTGCCGCTGCGGGTGCGTTACCGCTTCGCCGATGGGCCCTGGCTGGATAACGACACCTCGCGTCTGGACGTGGCCTTGAACGGTCAGTTCCTTAAATCGCTGCCGCCACCCCGCCTGGATTGGTGGGGCAACATCAAGCGTGAGCTGGGCGCCGGCGACAACCGTCAGCAGGAAGCGGTGATCCCGGTTCCGCCGGATCTGATCCACGGCGAGAACCGCCTGACCTTCTATTTCAATCTGCGCTACACCCTGGAAGAGGAATGCGATCCGGTTCTGCCCGGCGACGTGGTCAATCAGGTGTACCCGGCCTCCACGCTGGACCTGACGCACACCCGCCACCTGGCGGTGATGCCGTCGTTGTCCGCCTTCGTGGCCGCCGGCTACCCGTTCTCCGACCGCGCCGATCTGAGCCGCACCGGTCTGGTGCTGCCGGCGGCGCCTGACACGGCCACGCTGACCACGGCTCTGGACCTGATGGCGCGGATCGGCGCCGCCTCCGGCTACCCGGCGCTGGGCGTGGAAGTGAGTCTGGGCGTGGACGGCCTGCACCGGCTGCGCGACCGGGACCTGCTGGCGGTACTGCCGATGGCGGCGCCGGCCTTTTCCCGGCTACTGCGCGGCGGGGCGTTCGTGCGTGACGACGGCGAATTGCGCCTGCACCCACCCACGGCCATTGAGCGCCTGCGGCGTCTCGTTCTTGGAGACTGGTTTCTGGAGCACGAGCAAGCCGCCATCGCGCTGGCCGGACAGCGGCAGCCGCGCGTGCTGATGTCGATGCCGTCGCCTTTGAACGCGGACCGTTGGCAGGTGCTGGTCGCCGCCGAGGAGTCGGCGCAGCTGCCGGCCATGGCGGACGCCCTGGGCGACAGCGACATCACGTCACGGGTGCGCGGCGATTTTCTGCTGCTGGACGCCGACCAACCGCGTGCGTTCCGGGTCAATCCGCAGCGTCTCAGTGGGGACGTGAACTGGTTGACACAATTCCGCTGGGGATTCGGCAAGCGGCCCCTGCTTTTGTTTTTTCTGGTGTGTGTGATTTTCGCGCTGCTGGTGGCGTTGCTGGTGCCGTTACTGAAATGGCGCCAGGCGCGGCGTCTGGGCGAATAAGGAAAGTGCCATGAAACAAGCGATTTTGGCTTTGCCGGTAGTGTTGTGCCTGACGATGCTCTCCGACGGTGCCCTGGCTCAACCGGTCAGCGAACCGGCCCAGGGCGGCGGCGCCGAGGCCGGCGCCTCCTCCCTGGAGGCCTTGTTCAGCCAGGCGACGTTCTGGCGGGCGAACAACCGCCCCGACCTGGCCGGGGACGCCCTGCGGCGGGTACTGGCGGTGGAGCCGGGCAATCCCCGGGCGCTGCGTGGCATGGGCGAATTGGCGCTGGCCGCCGGCGACCGGGAGACCGCCGGCCAGTGGCTGGAGCGCCTGCTTGCCCAAGCTCCCGACAGCGAGGACGCGGCCCGTCTGCAGGCGGCGCTACGCCGCGAAAAGATCAGCAACGGCGATCTGATGGAGGCGCGCGCCCTGGCCAAAGCGGGCAACGCCGCCGGCGCCGTGGCCCGTTACGAAGCCCTGTTTGATGGCGCGGCGCCCGCCGGCGCCGGGCCACCGCCGGACCTGGCGCTGGAGTATTACCAAACCCTGGCCGGTGTCGACGCCCGCTGGGGCGAGGCCCGCGACGGGCTGGCACAGGTGGTGCGCGATAACCCCAACGACCTGGCCGCCCGCCAAGCGCTGGCGGACGTGCTCACCTACCGCCAGGCCACCCGCGATCAGGGCATCGAGCTGCTGGCCGCGCTGTGGCGCGCCCAGCAGCGCCTGCAGGTAATCGCTCCTTGGCGGCAGGCGTTGCTGTGGCTGCCGCAGGAGCCCGCCTCGGCGGACGCCCTGCGCGACTACCTGGCGGTGCGCCCCGACGATGCCGTGGTACGTGAACGTCTGGACAGCGTACTCAGCGGCAGCGGCGGCGCCGCCGTGGCGGACGCCTACGATGCCCTGGAAGCGGGCCGCCTGAGCGCCGCCCGCCGCGCCTTCGAGGCGGTGCTCAAGGACGACCCGGACAGCGCCGAGGCGGTGGCCGGTCTTGGCCTGATCGACCTGCGCCAGGGCCGCTTTGGTCCGGCGGAGCAGCGTCTGGCGCGGGCCATTCGCATGGCCCCCAATCGGCGCAAGGATTGGGCGCCGGCGCTGGAGGACGCTCGTTTCTACGGCCGGCTCGCCGAAGCCCGCTCACTGCACCAACAACAGAACTACGACCGGGCCCTGCAGGCGGTGATCCCGCTGGCCCGCGCCGGTGGCCGCCGGGGTCGCGACGCCGCCTTGCTGCAAGGCGAGATTCTGCTCGGCCAGGACCGGCCGCAGGTGGCGGAAACGGTATTCCGCGACTTGCTGGACAACGACGGCGACAACAATGACGCCCGGGTGGGCCTGGTGCGCGCATTGATGGCCCAGGAACGGTACGACGAGGCCAACCGGATTTACGCCGAGCTGCCCGCCGAGGAGCGCATGCGCTACGGCTATGTGCGCGATCAGCAGAGCCAGGTGTTGCGCCAGCGGGCACAGGCGTTGATTGATGATGGCCAGGTGTACGCCGGGGAAGCCTTGCTGCACGAAGCGGTGGCGGCGGCGCCCGCTGACCCCTGGGCGCGGCTGGCACTGGCCAAGCGCATGCAGGCGCGCGGCCAGAGCGGCCAGGCGGCGGCGATGCTGGAGCCGTTGGAAGCGCCGGGCGCCGAGCCGGAAGCGTTGCTGGCGGCGGCGCAGTTCGCCGCCGACCAGGGCCGCTGGCAGCATGCCCGGGATTTGCTCGACCGTCTGCCCGCCGACGCCCGCGACAGCGACACTCAGGCACTACGCCAGCGTGTCGAGAACGGCGTTCGGATGGCCGAACTGGCCCGGGTTTTCGACAGCGGTGACCGTTGGCGCATTCAGTCGGAACTGGAGCGGCTTTACGCCGCGCCGCCCGAGACCCCGGCGCAAACCGGCCAACTGGCCAACTTCCTGGTCGATCGCGGCGAAAGCAGCCTGGCGCTGACCCTGGTGCGCAAGGACCTTTCCAAGGGGCTGGAGCGGGGCGCGCCCAAGGATTTCGTGCCCCATGCGCTGGTGTTGGGACGGCTGGGCTACGACCGCGAAGCCGGCGAGCTGCTGCGCGAGCTTCAGCGGCGCTCGGAACAGCAGCCTGGTGGCGCGGAGGCGTTCGCCGATGCGCGCCGGACCCTGTCGGTGGCGGCGGTGGACC
>NZ_CAXPXK010000118.1:0-11025 GCF_964221125.1 Alloalcanivorax sp. | reverse complement strand
CGACCTGTTCAACGAGTCCTCGGGGCTACTGCCGTCCAAGGAGTGGAAACGCGCGGCGCGCGGCGCCACCTGGTACCACGGCGACACCATCAACGCCAGCATCGGCCAGGGCTTCATGCTTGCCACGCCGCTGCAGCTGGCCACCGCCACCGCGATTCTCGCCCATCACGGCAAGCAGGTGACGCCCACCCTGGCCGCCGACGCCCTGCGCGTGCCGCCGCGGCCGGACGTCACGCTGCGCCATTCGGAAAACTGGCAGCGCATGGAGGACACCATGGCCGAGGTGGTCCATGGCGAGCGCGGCACCGCCAAGGTCATGGCCGAAGGGGCGCCCTACCGGATGGGCGCCAAGACCGGCACCTCCCAGGTGTTCTCGGTGGGCCAGGAAGAGACCTACAACGAGGACGAACTGGCCGAGCGGCTGCTCGACCACGCCCTGATCATCGCCTTCGCGCCGGTGGAAGAGCCCGCCATCGCGGTGGCGGTGCTGGTGGAAAACGGCCGCCACGGCGGCTCCACCGCCGGCCCGGTGGCGCGCCAGGTAATGGACGCCTGGCTGCTCGACGACAACGGCGAGCTGGCGGTGCCGCCGCCGCTGAACCGCACCCCGCAAACGCAAACCGCCGGCACGACCCCGGGAGGCACCCCATGAGCGTACGGGAATACCAACGGCAGATGCCCCTGGGCGGCGGTCTCGGCACCAAGCTGTCGGCGCGCCTGCACCTGGACGCGCCGTTGCTGACGGCACTGTTGCTTCTGGTGCTGGGCGGGCTCGCCGTGCTCTACAGCGCCGGCGGCGGCGACCTGAACCTGGTGGTGCGCCAGTCGATCCGGTTGGGCGCGGGCTTTCTGGTGCTGCTGGTGCTGGCGCAGATCCCGCCGCGCAGTTACCGCTTCTGGACCCCGGTGATCTACGCCATCGGCGTAATCCTGCTGGCCCTGGTGGTGCTGGTCGGCACCGAGGCCAAGGGCGCCACCCGCTGGCTGACGTTGCCGGGCATCGGCCGTTTCCAGCCCGCCGAGCTGATGAAACTGGCGGTGCCGGCGATGGTGGCCTGGTTCTTCAGCGAACGGAACCTGCCGCCCAACAAGCTGGACGTGCTGGCGGCGCTGGGGCTGATTTTCCTGCCGGTGGTGATGATCGCGGTGCAGCCGGACCTGGGCACCTCGATCCTGATTGCCGCCGCCGGCCTGGTGGTGCTGTTCATGGCCGGCCTGTCCTGGCGGCTGATCAGCCTGGCGGTGCTGGTGCTGGTGATCGCCGCGCCGCTGATGTATTTCTTCGTCCTGCACGACTACCAGCGCAGCCGGGTGGACACCTTCCTCAACCCGGAGGCGGACCCGCGCGGCGCCGGCTGGAACATTATCCAGTCGAAGACCGCCATCGGCTCCGGCGGCGTCACCGGCAAGGGCTGGCTGGACGGCACCCAGTCGCGGCTGGATTTTCTGCCCGAATCGTCCACCGACTTCATTCTCGCCGTGCTCGGCGAGGAGTTCGGCCTGATCGGCTTCGTGCTGCTGATCTCGATCTATCTGGTGATCGTCGGGCGCGGCTTTTTTATCAGCTGGCAGGCCCAGGAGACCTTCTCGCGGCTGCTGGCGGCGGCGCTGACAATGACGTTTTTTATTTATATTTTTGTGAACGTCGGCATGGTGTCCGGACTCTTACCGGTGGTGGGCGTACCCTTACCCCTGGTGAGCTATGGTGGCACCTCGATCGTAACCCTGATGGCCAGCTTCGGCATGCTGATGTCGATTCACACCCATCGCCGTCTGATGACGTATTAAAGGAGAGAGTTGGTGAAAAAAGGATTGTCGGTTGTACTGCGGGCGACCCTGGCGGGCGTCCTGCTCAACGGTGCCGCCCTGGCCGAGACCACCAAAACCAGCAATTACGCGGAACATCCGGAAGCCGGCGCGGTGATCGAGGCGCTCGGCGAACGGGGTTTCGATACCGACCGGGTGCGCCGCCTGCTGGCCGACGCCAAACGCCAGGACAGCATTCTGGAAGCCATCGCCCGGCCGGCAGAGAAATCCCTCACCTGGGCCGAGTACAGCCGCATCTTTCTGACCGATACCCGGGTGGAACAGGGGGTCCAGTTCGCCCGCGAACACGCCGACACCCTGGCCCGCGCCGAGCAGAAATACGATGTGCCCCGCGAGATCATTCTCGCCATTATCGGCGTGGAAACCAGCTACGGCCGCAACAAAGGCCGCTACCGGGTGCTCGACGCCCTGGCCACGCTGGGCTTCGACTATCCACCGCGGGCGTCGTTTTTCCGCAAGCAGTTGGTGGCGCTGTTCGAAATGGAGCGCGACGCGCACATCGACGCCAGCACCATCACCGGCTCCTACGCCGGCGCCATGGGCTTCCCGCAGTTCATTCCCACCAGCTACCAGGCCTACGCCGTGGATTTCGACGGCGATGACGTGATCGACCTGGTCAACAGCCCGGCGGACGCCATCGGCAGCGTGGCCAGCTACTTCGCCGCGCACAAGTGGCAGCCCGGCCTGCCGGTGGCCGCCCGTGCCCGCGTCGACGGCGACGATTACGACGCGCTGGTGAAAAAGGGTTACAAGCCGGGCTTTACGCTGGCGCAGGCCCGGAAGAACGGCGTAGTGGCAGTATCCTGCGAGGGTGATAGCCTGAGCAGCGACTACTGTTTCGACCTGCCGGCCGACACCTCCGTGGCGATGCTCGACCTGATCGGCGACGATGGCCACGAGTTCTGGCTGGTAAGCGACAACTTTTATGTCATTACCCGTTATAACCACAGCGAACTGTACGCCATGGCGGTATTGCAACTGTCCCACCGTATCGCCGATGCCCTGGAGGCCCGATCTCTGTGATTAGAGCGCTTGTTATCGTCACCACGGCTCTCGCCCTGGGCGCCTGCGCCACCGCGCCGGCGCCCACCGAGCCCCCCGCCCAGACGCCGAAGCCGGCCGACGGCGCGCCCGGCTCCGACCGCTACGAGCACAAGGTGGATTCCGGACCCGAGCAGCGCCCGGACGTGGAAAGCCAACCCGAGCCGGTGCCGAAAGAGGAGCCGCTGAGCGCCTACGGCAACCCCAAGACTTACAGCGTCTGGGGCAAGACCTACCAGGTAATGGAATCCGCCGCCGGCTATGAAGAAGAGGGCCTGGCCTCCTGGTACGGGCGCAAGTTCCACGGCTACCGCACCTCCAGCGGTGAGCCGTTCGATATGTACCGCTTCACCGCCGCCCACCGGACCCTGCCGCTGCCCACCTACGCCCGGGTCACCAACCTGGACAACGGCAAAAGCCTGGTGGTGCGCGTCAACGACCGTGGCCCGTTCCATTCCGAGCGCATTATCGACTTGTCCTGGGCGGCGGCGGCGCGGCTCGGCATCGAGGGCAAGGGCACCGGCCGCGTGCGCGTGGAGGCCCTGACCGTGCGCGAGAAGGTCAAGCCCAGCCGCGAAGGCACGGTGCCCACCGCCGTGCGCGCCGCCGTGGACAGCCCGCCGCCGGACACGGCCAAGGCCGCCGAGGGCGACGAACTGTACTTGCAGGCGGGCGCCTTCCAGGCCCTGGACAGCGCCCGCAACCTGGAGCGTGCCCTGCGCGACGAACTGAAACTGCCGGTGTCCGTGCGGCAGCCGGAAAGCAGTGCCCTGTACAAAGTATGGCTGGGCCCGTTTGCCAGCAACGAGGCCCGCGACCGGGCCCGCCAGGCGATACGCCAGGCGGGCTTTACCCCACCCATCCCCGTGAACTGATCCGCCCGTAAGGCTGAAATGATGACTCAATACCTTTCCCCGCAAACCCTGCTGTTCCGGGTGTTCATCTGTCTCTCCCTGCTCACCCTGGCGCCGCTGAGCGCCGCCAACGGCCTGATACCCCGCGCCCCCGACGTGGACGCACGCGGCTATCTGTTGATGGACGCCAAAAGCGGCCAGGTGATCGTCGAGCACAACGCCGAGCAGGAGCTGCCGCCGGCCAGTCTCACCAAAATGATGACCGCCTATCTGGTGGAAAAGGAGATCGCCGCCGGCAATATCACCGAACAGGAGATGGTGCCGATCAGCGTCAAGGCGTGGCGCATGGGCGGCTCGCGCATGTTCATTCAGGAAGGCACCCGGGTATCGGTGCAGGATTTGCTGAAAGGCGTGGTGATCCAATCCGGCAATGACGCCAGCGTCGCCCTGGCCGAGTACGTGGCCGGCTCCGAGGAAGCCTTCGCCGACCTGATGAACAACCAGGCCCGCGAACTGGGCATGGACGACACCCACTTCATGAACGCCACCGGCTGGCCGGCGGAGAACCACTACACCACCGCCCACGACCTGGCGATTCTGGCGCGGGCGATCATCCGTGACTTCCCGGAACACTATGATCTCTACGCCCAGAAGGAATTCACCTACAACGGCATCACCCAGCACAACCGCAACCTGCTGCTGTGGCGGGACGACAGCGTCGACGGCCTGAAAACCGGCCACACCGAGGAAGCCGGCTACTGCCTGGTGTCCTCCGCCAAGCAGAACGGCATGCGCCTGATCGCGGTGGTGATGGGCACCGATTCCGAGGCGGCGCGGGCGCGCGAATCCCAGAAGCTGCTGAGCTACGGCTTCCGCTTCTACGAGACCTATGAAGGCTACGGCGCCGGCGACGTGCTCGACACGCCGGCGGTATGGATGGGCGCCGCCAATCAGGTGCGTCTGGGCCTGGAAGAGGACCTGATTCTCACCGTGCCCAAGGACAGCCAGGACCAGCTGAAGGCGTCCATGTCGATCCGGCCGGAGCTGCGCGCGCCGATCCGCGAAGGCGAACAGTACGGCACCCTGACGGTCACCCTGGCCGACGAGACCGTGGCGCAGCGCCCGCTGGTGGCGCTGGAAAACGTGGAAGAAGCCGGCTTCTTTGCCAAGATCTGGGACCACGTCGTATTGTTCTTTAAAGGATTGTTCAGCTAGAGGCCGCTCATGGCGAACGGCAAGGTCTACCTTAACGGCGAATTCCTGGACCCGGAGCGGGCCCGTATTTCGCCCATGGACCGGGGCTTTCTGTTCGCCGACGGCGTCTACGAGGTGATCCCCGCCTTCAACGGCGTGCTGTTCCGCCTCGACGCTCATCTGCAGCGCCTGGAACGGTCGCTGGCGGAGGTGTCCATCGCCAACCCCCACGACCGGGCCGGATGGCGGCGGCTCTGCGAGGAGATGGTGGCCGCCAATGGCGGCGGCAATCTGTCCGTGTATCTGCAGATCACCCGCGGCGTGGCCGACAAGCGCGATCACGCCTTTCCGGATCCGCCGGTGGCGCCCACCGTGTTTCTTACCAGCGCGCCGATCCCGGTGCCCGCCGCCGACAGCCTGCACCAGACCCGGGGCGCGGCGGCCATCACCCTGGCGGACACCCGCTGGGCACGCTGCGACATCAAGTCGATTTCGCTGCTGCCCAATATCCTGCTGCGCCAGCAGGCGGTGGCGTCCGGCGCCGTGGAAGCGGTGCTGCTGCGCGAGGGCCTGGTCACCGAAGGCGCCGCCAGCAACGTGTTCACGGTGCATAACGACGAGGTGAGTACGCCGCCGCACAGCGCCCGCATTCTGGGCGGCATCACCCGCGACCTGGTGGTGGAGCTGTGCCGCGAGCACGGTATCCCGGTGGTGGAGCGGGAGATTCCCGAAGCGCGGCTCCACGACGCCGACGAAATCTGGGTGAGCAGCTCCACCAAGGATGTAGTGCCGATCACCCGCCTGAACGACCGCCCGGTGGGCGACGGCCGGCCCGGTGCCACTTGGAAAACGCTGTCGCGCCACTATATTCAGTTCAAGCGCCGCCTTTGCGGCCTGGACTGAGACACTGAACGAAAGAGAGACCGACCATGGCGATCCGCGAAGACCTGTGGGACTTTCCCCACGACATGCAGCTCAAGGTCATGGGCGCCGCCGATGCGCCCCTGGAAGACGCGGTGGCGGACATCCTGGAACAGCATGTGGCGGATTTCGACCGCCACGCCCACCTGAGCAGCCGCCCCAGCACCAAGGGCAACTTCGTGTCGATCACCGCCAGCGTGACGCTGCGCCACCGCGAACAGGTGGAAAGCATCTACCGGGATCTGGATGCCTGCCCGCACGTCAAAATCACCCTCTGAGCCGGCGCCCGCCATGCCCACCACGCCGGTCACCGTGCGTCATTTCCCCAGAGTGGACTACCCGTCCTGCTGGCAGGCGATGAAGGATTTCACCGAGCAGCGCGACGCGCACACCGGCGACGAACTCTGGGTGCTGGAGCACCCGCCGGTTTATACCCTGGGCCAGGCCGGCAAACCGGAGCACATCCTTGACCCCGGCGACATCCCGGTGGTGCACAGTGACCGGGGCGGCCAGGTGACCTACCACGGCCCCGGGCAGACGGTGGTCTACCTGCTGCTGGACGTGCGCCGGCTGGGCCTGGGCGCCCGCGCCGTGGTCACCGCCATTGAGGACAGCGTGGTGGAATACCTGCGCGACCAGGGTCTGGACGCGGAGAACCGGCCCGGCGCCCCCGGCGTCTATGTGGCCGGCGCCAAGATCGCCTCGCTGGGGCTGCGCATCCGCCAGCGCGGCAGCTACCACGGCCTGTCGCTCAACCGCGAGCGGGACCCGGCGCCCTGGCGACGCATCAACCCCTGCGGCTACGCCGGGCAGCCGGTCACCAGCCTGGCCGCTGAAGGCGTGACGGTGTCCCGCCAGGCGCTGGAGCAGGATCTGGTTACCATTCTGTCGCGCCGGCTGGGGCTCACCCCCCGGACAGCCCCGCCGCCGGACTGGTACACTCCATTGCAGAGCCCACAAGGCAGATAACTTCGAGAGACGTTCCCATGAGCGAAGCCCAGGCCCACCGCCCGGTGAAAGCGAAGGTTAAAGTCGGCGACAAACTACGCGGCGCCGACAAGGTCCGCACCATTCCGCTGGTCAATGAAGTCCGCCCGGCCCGCGAGCGCAAACCGGACTGGATCCGCGTGCGGGTGCCCGCCAACGGCGAGATCCAGCGCATCAAATCGATGCTGCGCAAGCAGAAGCTGCACACCGTGTGCGAGGAAGCGGCCTGCCCCAACCTGCCGGAATGCTTCGGCGGCGGCACCGCCACCTTCATGATCATGGGCGACATCTGTACGCGCCGCTGCTCGTTCTGCGACGTGGGCTTCGGCCGCCCCAACGGGCTGGACCCGGATGAGCCCAAGCATCTGGCGGAATCGGTGGCCGACCTGGGGCTCAAGTACGTGGTGATCACCTCGGTGGATCGGGACGACCTGCCCGACGGCGGCGCTGCCCACTTCGCCGAGTGCATCCGCGAAGTGCGCGCCCTGAGCCCGGACACCAAGGTGGAGATCCTGACCCCGGATTTCCGGCCCTGCCTGGACGACGCCCTGGATATTCTCGACGCCACCCCGCCGGACGTGTTCAACCACAACATCGAAACGGTGCCGCACCTGTACAAAAAAGCCCGGCCCGGCGCCCGCTACCAGCATTCCCTGGACCTGCTGCAGCGCTTCGGCGAGCGGCGTCCGGACGTGCCCACCAAGTCCGGCATCATGGTGGGCCTGGGCGAGACCAACGATCAGGTGCTGGAAACGCTGCGCGACCTGCGCGACCACGGCGTCGACATGATCACCATCGGCCAGTACCTGCAGCCCAGCAAATTCCACGCGCCGGTGGAGCGCTATGTGCACCCGGACGACTTCAAGATGTTCGCCGTGGAAGGCCGCAAGATGGGCTTCACCTCGGTGGCCTCCGGCCCCATGGTGCGCAGCTCCTACCACGCCGACCTGCAGCACAAGGGCATCGACGTCGGCGATCCGGAGAACCTGGCCCGCGAGCTCTAACCAACTTGTAGGAGCGGGCCTCGCCCGCGAAAGGGTGGCGTCCAGCCACCCGGCAGGATCCCAGAGAGGCTGAGGGAGCTGCCGTTAGACAGGTCTCTGGGATCCTGCCGGGAGCTTTGCTCCCTTTCGCGGGCAGGGTCCGCTCGCACAAGGCGGGTCAACCCAGCGTCACGAACGGCACCACTGTGATTAGCAGCACCGCGATGGCGGCGATCAGAAACGCCACCGCCCGCAGCGGCCGGGCGCGCAGGTTGCGCCACACGGTGGTGGGTTCGCCGCGCCGGTGCGCCTGTTCGAAGGCGGCGCGCTGTTGCTCAAGACGGCGCCGCTGATAGTCCGCCAGCAGCGGCCGGGCCCGCTCCCAATCCTGATCGTCGCTCAGCCAGATGCCGCCGGCGGAGACGCCCCAGACGCTGGGTTCGGTCTGGTAATGGGGGATGCCGTGCTGATCCAGCAGCGCACAAATTTCATCGCGCTCGTCGTCGGGTACCCGGCGCAGGTTAAGCAACAATTTCGACATCCAGGTTTCCTCTTTGGGCAGGTGGACGAACGGCGCCGCCACTATAGCAAACCCCGGCGGCGAACCCCGCCCCGTGGCGCGCTGGAAGAATTTACAATTACCCCACCATCGCCCTCCTGACCGCCCCCGGCTTTTCCTTTACGCTAGTGTTCACTAACCCGTTGGACCCTAAACAGGGAGAGTTCCGGACTTATGCGGCTTGCCGTTCGTGTTCTGTCGATTGTTGTCGCCGCCACCCTCCTGACCGCCCCCGCCGGCGCCGAAGACTGGCCGGACCGGATCATGGAGCGCATGGAAGCCCTGCAACTGCCGGATGAAGCCCTGGCCCTCGCCGCCGTGCCCCTGGACGGCCCGGGCGAGGCGCGCTTCGTCAACGCGGACCGGGTGATGAACCCGGGCTCCACCATGAAGCTGCTGACCACCTACGCGGCGCTGGAGCTGCTCGGCCCCAGCTTCAAATGGCACACCCGCGTTTACACCAACGGGGAATTGAACGGCGACGTGCTCGAGGGCGACCTGTTTCTGGTCGGCGCCGGTGACCCCAAGCTCACCGAGGAGCGCCTCTGGCAGCTGCTGCGCGACCTGCGCGCCTACGGCATCCGTCAGGTCCAGGGCGACCTGGTGCTGGACGATTCCTACTTCCGGCTGCCCCACGGCCAGCCGCATTTCGACGACGACGGCGACAACCCCCACGCCCCTTTCCTGGTGGAGCCCCACGCGCTGCTCACCAACCTGAACGTGTTCCACTTTCAGTTCGCCGCCCGCAAGGACGGCGTCAGCGCCTGGGTGGACCCGGTCGCCGACGCCATCACACTGGACAATCAGATCACCCTGACCAGCGGCGGCCGCTGCCCCTCCGGCCGCCGTCTCAAGGTGGAACCCAGCTACCAGGACAACGGCCGTATCACCGTCACGGTCTCCGGCTCGCTGCCGCCGGGCTGCCGGGCCGGCAACTATCTGTCGCTGATGAGCCAGGAAACCTACACCGCCGCCATTATTCGCGGCCTGTGGAAACAGCTGGGCGGCACCATCACCGGCGCCACCCGTTTCGACCGCCTGCCGGCGGGCGTCGACCTGCTCGCCACCACCTCATCGCCGGACCTGGTCACCATGGTCCGCGACATCAACAAGTGGAGCAGCAACGTGATGGCGCGCCAGCTCTACCTGACCATCGGCGCCGAACACCGGCTGGCGGAAGACCGCGACGACCTGGCCGCCGCCGAGCGCACCATCAAGGACTGGATGGCGCTGAAAGGCATGGATCCACGCGCGGTGGTGCTAGACAACGGCGCCGGCCTGTCCCGCGACGCGCGTATGAGCCCCATGGAACAGATCAAGATGCTGCAGCAGGCCTGGCGCAGCCCGTTCGCCGCCGAGCTGATCGCGTCCCTGCCGCTGGTGGCCATGGACGGCACCATGCACAACCGGCTGCGTGACACCGGCCTGCGCGGCGAAGGCCACATAAAAACCGGCTCACTGACCAATGTGCGCGCGGTGGCCGGCTTCACCCGCGACAGCAACAACACCACCTGGGCGGTGTCCGCCATCGTTAACACACCGTCGGCCTGGAAAAGCCAGGCGGTGCTCGACGACGTGCTGGAAGCGGTGCACCGCCTGCCCGGCGCCCAGGCCGCGGCGGTGACCCGGAACGAAGCCGGCACTCCCGGCGCCGGGGGCTGACGGCCGGAGCGCCCCACCTTGACGGTAAAGCCGGCCACCCGATGCTATGCTCTGCGCTGCATTCATCACCCTTACCGTATCGGGGAAGCTCAATGATCATCGTCCACCATCTGGAAAAATCCCGCTCGCAACGCATCGTCTGGCTGCTCGAGGAACTCGGCATTCCCTACGAGATCGAGCACTACAAGCGCGATCCCAACACCATGCTGGCGCCCGACTCGTTGCGCCGGGTGCATCCCCTGGGCAAGTCGCCGGTGATCACCGACGGCGACACCGTGGTGGCGGAGTCCGGCGCCATTATCGAGTACCTGGTGGAAAAGCACGGCGGTGGCCGCCTCAAGCCCGCCGTGGACGACCCCAACTGGCTGAACTACCAATACTGGCTGCACTACGCGGAAGGCTCGCTGATGCCGCTGATGGTCATGAAGCTGATCTTCAGCCGGGTGCCGAAGGCGCCGATGCCGTTCTTCGCCAAGCCGATCGCCAAGAAAATCAGCGGCGGCATGGTGGGCGGCTTCGTGCAGCCGCGCATTGAAGAGCAGCTGCGCCTGGTGGAAAGCCACCTCGCCAGCCACACCTGGTTCGCCGGCGAAGAACTGACCGCCGCCGACGTGCAGATGAGTTTCCCGCTGCAGGCCGCCGGCGCCCGCGCCAACCTGGACGCCCTGCCGCACATCCGCGACTTTATCCAGCGCGTGGAAGCCCGCCCGGCCTATCAGCGCGGCATCGAACGCACCGGCCCGCTGGAACTGCTCGGCTGAACCCTTTCCCCCTCCCTTTTCGGCCCCGGGGCGCACCGTATCGCCGCGAACTGTGACCCGGGTCCGCTTTCCACTAAAGTCCAATGACGCTAATTGCATAGGTCGTTATTCTTACAAGCATTAACAGTAAGTTACTGTTTTAAGGGCCCCGGCTGCCCTATTCTCAAATGCAAAAAATGGCTTGGCATCAAGCTTTCGGCTGACTCACTGGTCTGGGGAAACATGATTCTGCTGTA
>NZ_CAXPXK010000117.1:0-7571 GCF_964221125.1 Alloalcanivorax sp. | reverse complement strand
CGGCCTGCGAGGCGCTGGAGGCGCTCGGGCTGCTGAAACCCGATGCGCGGATTTATGTAGAATCGCGCCGTCACGACGCGGCGCCGGCGGTGCCCGAATCCTGGGAGCGCCTGCGCGAGAAGGACGGCGGCGACGTACGTGCCCAACTCTACCGCCGACCCTGAGCGCCGGGCCGGTGTGGTTGGTTTTTGGTTTTCAATAACGAAGGTGTCTGACTATGTGGCTTGCTCTGGGGGCGGTGATCGCCGGTCTTGTGGTTCTGGTATGGAGCGCCGACCGTTTCGTGGATGGCGCCTCGGCCACCGCCCGGCACGCGGGCATGCCCACGCTGCTGATCGGCATGCTGGTGATCGGCTTCGGCACCTCCGCGCCGGAGATGGTGGTCTCGGCGCTGGCCTCCGCGGACGGTAACCCGGGCCTCGCCCTGGGCAACGCCTACGGCTCCAACATCACCAATATCGCGCTGATCCTGGGTGTGGTGGCGTTGCTCAGCCCGATCTCCGTGCACTCCTCTGTGCTGCGCCGCGAGCTGCCGGTGCTGGCGGTGGTGATGCTGCTGGCCGGCTACCAGCTTTACGACGGTCAGGTCAGCCATATGGACGCCGTGGTGCTGCTGGCGGTGTTCTTCCTGCTGATGGGCTGGTCCGTGTACCAGGGCATGACCGGCAAGGGCGACCCCATCGTCGGCGACGTGAACGCCGCCGCCGAACAACCCATGCCGCTGGGCCGCGCGGTGTTCTGGCTGCTGTTCGGGCTGGTGCTGCTGGTGGCCAGCTCGCGCGTGCTGGTGTGGGGCGCGGTGAGCATCGCCGAGGGCCTGGGTGTCAGTGATCTGGTCATCGGCCTGACCGTGGTGGCGGTGGGTACCTCCCTGCCGGAGCTGGCCTCGGCGTTGGCGGCGGTACGCAAGAACGAGCACGATCTGGCGCTGGGCAATGTGCTAGGCTCGAACCTGTTCAATACCCTGGCGGTGGTGGGCATCGCCGGTGCGATCACGCCGGTGCCGGCGGAGCCCGCGGTCTTCTACCGGGACTGGGTGGTGATGACGGTGCTTACCGTGTTGCTGTTCCTGATGGGCTACGGGTTCCGCGGGGTCGGCACGGGGCGCATCAATCGCATTGAGGGCGCCATTTTGCTGTCCATTTATCTGGGTTATACCGGCTACCTGGTGTCCACCCTGGTGCCCGGCGGCTGACAGGAGTCACACATGCATCGCCCCCCGTTACAGCAGAACTCCTTTCTGGCGCTGCTGGTGCTGGTCACGCTGGGCTTCTTCGTGTTGCTCAAGCCGTTCTACGCGCCCATTTTCTGGGCCTGCGCGGTGGCGGTGATTTTCTACCCCATGCAGCAGCGTTTGCTGGCCAAATGGCCCAACCGCCCTACCCTGATGGCGCTGGTCACCTTGCTGGTGTGCACCGTGATGGTGGTGATTCCGGTGCTGCTGGTGGCGGCGTCGTTCATCACCGAGGGGCTGTCCGTATACCAGAAGCTCCAGGAAGGCCGGCTCGACCCGAGCGAGTACATCGCCACCTTCCGGGAAGGTTTCCCGTTGGCGTACCACTGGCTGGAACGGTTCGGCGTGGATTTCTCCAACCTGGGCGATCAGGTGATGGCCGGCCTGAAAAGCGCCGGCCAGTTCCTCGGCAAACGGGCCCTGGCGGTGGGGCAGAACACCTTCCGCTTCTTTATCGATCTGGGTCTGATGCTCTATCTGACCTTCTTCCTGCTCCGCGACGGCAACAAGCTGATCCAGATGCTGATCCGCGCCCTGCCCCTGGGCGACGACCGCGAGCGCATGCTGTTCAACAAGTTCGCTGAAATCACCCGCGCCACCATCAAGGGCAACCTGGTGGTGGCCGCCATTCAGGGCGCCCTGGGCGGCCTGATATTCTGGTTCCTGGGGATTCCGGCGGCGGTGCTCTGGGGCGTGGTGATGGCGGTGCTGTCGCTGATCCCGGCGGTGGGCGCCAGCTTGATCTGGGTGCCGGTGGCGTTGTATCTGTATGCGGTGGGCGAGATTGTCGACGCGGTGATTCTGACCGCCTTCGGCGCCATCGTGATCGGTCTGGTGGACAATATCCTGCGGCCGATTCTGGTCGGCCGCGACACCAAGCTGCCGGATTATCTGGTGCTGTTCTCCACTCTGGGAGGGCTGGCGCTGTTCGGCATCACCGGTTTCGCGCTGGGGCCGCTGCTGGCGGGCCTGTTCGTCGCCTTCTGGCAAATCTTCATCCAGGAATTCAACGTGGAACCGGCGGTTGGAGATACCGGTCCTAATGAGCAAGACGATGAAAAAACAGGGACGTAATCCCGGGAGACAATCATGAATCTGGTCTATTTCATGCCCATCGTGGTGGCGGCCGCCGTGGCGAGCAGTTGTGGCGATGACGAAGATGGCGGCCTGGGGTCACTGCGCTCCGATGCCTCGGTGTTTTATTACAATCAGATCACTAGTAACGGTGCCGCCGATCAGAGCACGCTGAGGGCGGACGTGACCCTGGAAGGCGACGACAGTGATAGTGTGTCTGGCGTCGGTTATTCCCGGGAAGATGAAGGCCCCGAACTGCGAGTCCGTATCGACGATACCGACGAGGATGATGACAACAGTGTTTCATTGGAAGGCTTGAACGCGAGCGGTGGCCGATTGTTCCGAACCCGCCTGGAGTTGGCCAATAACAGTAATTACACGGCGGTGTCTTACGGCGATACGAGTTTCAGTTCCACTCAGATTGCAGTCTTTCAGCAGGATCCGAGCGAAGTCAGCTCTGGCGCCCGATTCAGGGTGATCAACACGGTGGATCCCCAGGATATCGATGCCATCGGTTTTGATCTTCGTTACACTTCCGAGGGCACCAACGGTAATTATTTCGCCACCGACCTGCGCTTGGGGCAGGCCACCGAATATCAGACCACGGACTCCTCCTCTCTGAATATAGTGGTCGCCCGCGCCGGTGTGAGAAACCCGGAGGAGCAGCTGGCGCAGATGGATTGCTCGTTAAGTGGTTCGCGTACCTATGACGTGATCCTGGCAGTGGACGACCCGCTGAATCCGCCTCTCAGCGAGGGCGAAGCGGAAGATGAACTGGTGATCTATTGCCATCCGCAGGAACGGAACTGACCGGGACCGGGTTAGTCCGGGGGGACTGTTTTGCCTGCCATTCACACCCGCGAACCGGCTCTGGTTCTGCGCGCTGGGGCCCAGGCCCGGCAACACCTTCTTGAACACGGCCTGCGCGCCGAGGATATCAGCGTGGTGCCCGGCGCCGCCGGCGGTCCCAAGGCCGTGGGCATCAGCGGCCTGGACCAGGCCATTTTCGGGCGGTTCCTGCCCGAAGCGCGGCGCCCGCGCACGCTGATCGGCGCCTCCATCGGCAGCTGGCGGTTCGCCGCCGTGGCCGGCGCCACCGACGGCGAGGACGCCGCCGCCCGCCTGCGCCGGCTGGCGGAGCTGTACAGCGCTCAACGCTTCCCCAAAGGCATCACACCCCGCGAAGTCACCCGCCGCTGCGCCCTGATGCTTGATGAACTGCTCGGCGATAGCGCCCCGGCGGTGCTCGATAACCCGGACTACCGACTGGTGGTGGTGGTGATCCGCAGCCGCCGCGCGATCAGCGGCGAAGGCCGCCTGGGGCTCGGCCTGGGGCTGGCCGGCGTGATCGGCGGCAACCTGCTCAGCCGCCGCGCCCTGGGCGTGTTCATGGAGCGCGGCCTGGTGTACCCCGGCGAGGCGCCGCTGCCGTTGTCGGACCTCAATGATTTCGCCACCCATCACATCGGCCTGAGCGGCGAGAACCTGCGCGCCGCGCTGCTGGCCAGCGCCGCCATTCCCATGGTGCTGGAAGGGGTGCGCGATCTGCCCGGCGGCCCGGCCGGCGTCTACCGCGACGGCGGCCTGCTCGATTACCACCTGGATCTGCCCTACCGCACCGACGACGACCTGGTGCTGTACCCGCACTTCACCAACCGGGTGATCCCGGGCTGGTTCGACAAGCCGCTGCGCTGGCGCAACGGCGACGCCGGGCGGCTGGCGCGCACCCTGCTGGTGGCGCCGTCCGCCGATTACCTGGCGCGGCTGCCCCACGGCAAGCTGCCCGACCGCACCGATTGCAAAACCGATCTGGGCGACGACGAAGGCCGCGAGCGGTACTGGCACCGGGCCATCGACGAGAGCCGCCGCCTGGGCGACGAATTTCTTGAGCTGGTGGAGCGCGGCCGTGACGGCGGCGGCGCCCTGGCGGCCCGGCTGCAGCCCTTCTAGCGGCGGGAAACCGGGTCGTAGCGGCGTTGTGTTAGTCTCCCGCTCCGCCGTCCCTTGGCAACGAGGAACAACCGCATGAGCAAAACGCAAAGCGTTCGCCGAAGCGCCCGGCGCGCCCACTCCACCTGGGCGCTCACCCGGGCCTTCGTGCACCAATACCAGTGGTTTCATCTGGCCATGGGGCTGCTGGGCAACACCACCTTCGTGGTCGGCAGCGTGTTCTTCCTGTGGGAGTCGCTGAAACCGGCCGGGGTGTGGCTGTTCATTATCGGTTCGGTGGGCATGCTGTTGGGCAGCATCGGCGCGGCCATCGTCACCTATGAGCGCGCCAAGGGAAGGGCGCCCGGCGATGTCCAGGAAACGCCCGAATGACCGACGACGAGAAAACCGGCCTGTCGCGCCGGATCTGGCAGCAAACCTGGCCGATGACGCTGGGCGTACTGTCGCTGCTGGGCTTCAACCTGGTCGACAGCGTGTTCGTGGCGCGCCTCGGCACCGAGCCCCTGGCGGCCCAGTCGTTCACCTTCCCGCTGGTGTTTCTCACCATCGGCATCCAGGTGGGCATGGGCATCGCCATCGCCGCGCTGATCTCCCGCGCCATCGGCGCCGGCCAGGAGGAGCGCGCCGGGCGCCTGGGCGTGCTGGTGCTCACCGGCGGCGGCACGGTGATGGCGGCGCTGGCCCTGCTGCTGTGGGCGGTGCAGGACCCGGCGTTCGCGCTGCTCGGCGCCAGCGACCGCCTGCGCGAGGTGATCCGGCCGTTCTGGACCGTGCAGCTGTGCGCCTCCTGGGTGGGGGCGATGGCCTACTTCGGCTACAGCCTGTTCCGCGCCCACGGCAACACCCGCTTCCCCGGCACCATGATGATGGTCACCAGCCTGGTCAACCTGGTGCTCGACCCGATTCTGATCTTCGGCCTGGGGCCGGTGCCGGCGCTGGGCCTGGAGGGCGCCGCCTGGGCGTCCCTGGCGGCGTTCTCCACCGGCGGCCTGATCACCGCCCTGGCGCTGCGCGGGCGCGGCTGGCTGGAGCGCGACGACGTGCTGCGCGAAGTGCGCGAGTCCGCCGGCCCGTTCGCCGCCATCGCCGGCCCGGCCATGATCAGCCAGCTGATGCCGCCGCTGGCGGCGATGCTCGCCACCGGCCTGGTGGCGCGGCTGGGCGAATCCGCGGTGGCCGCCTGGGGCCTCACCAGCCGCCTGGAAAGCTTCTCCATCGTGCTGGTGCTGGGCATGACCATGGCCCTGCCGCCCTGGCTGGGGCGCTGCTACGGCGGCGGCCGCTGGCAGGAAGTGGAGCGGGTGATGGCCACCGCCGCGCGCATGGTGGTGTTCTGGCAGCTGGGCCTGGGGCTGGTGCTGGCGGCGCTGGCCGCGCCCCGGGCCGGCCTGCTGGTGGAAGACGGCGCCGTGCGTGACCACCTCACCGTGCTGATCCGCTTCCTGCCGCCCAGCTACGGCCTGCTGGGCGTGTGTATGCTGGTGGTGTCCGCCAGCAACGCCCTGGGCTGGCCGGTGCGCGCCATGACCATCTCCTTCCTGCGCCTGTTCGCCTGCTACCTGCCGCTGCTGTCCCTGGGTGCCTGGCTGGGCGGCCTCACCGGCCTGGCGATCGGCGCCGCCCTCGGCAACACCCTCGCCGGCGCCATGGCTTGGCTCGGCTACCGCCGCGCCCTCGCGGGCTCCCGGTAGCCATGTGTGGGCGGCCTGTGCGAGCGGGCCCAGCCCGCGAAAGGGAGCGAAGCTCCCGGCAGGATCCCAGAGACCTCGCCAACAGCGACTCTCAACCCAAACAATAACGACCCATCGGGAGACAACAAAAATGCTAAAAAACCTACACCGCGCTGCCCTTGCAGCGGTCCTGGCACTAACCGCCGCGACAACCCCCGCCCTGGCCGACACCACCCAACGTGTCAACCAACTGGCCGAAGCCCAGGGCGACCGCCTGGAAGCCACCTTCAAGCACCTGCACGCCAACCCGGAACTGGGCTTCCAGGAAACCGAAACCGCCAAACTGGTGAGCAAACTCCTCAAGAAACTGGGCTACCAGGTGCACACCGGCATCGGCGGCACCGGCGTGGCGGCGGTGCTGAAAAACGGCGACGGCCCGGTGGTGATGTTCCGCAGCGACATGGACGGCCTGCCGGTGAAGGAAGACACCGGCCTGGATTACGCCAGCCGCAAGCAGGTGACCCTGGACGACGGCGGCAAAGCTCACGTTGCCCACGCCTGCGGTCACGACGCCCACGTCAGCTGGCTGCTGGGCATCGCCGAAGTGATGCGAGAGACCCGCGACGCCTGGTCCGGCACCCTGGTGCTGATCGCCCAGCCGGCGGAAGAACTGCTCGAGGGCGCTCAGGCGATGGTCGACGACGGCCTCTACGACCGGGTGCCCAAGCCGGAATTGCTGATCAGCGCCCATGTGTTCCCGGTGTGGCCCGCCGGCACCGTGGCGGTGCGCGCCGGACGCCGCATGGCCGGCAGCGACCAGCTCGACGTCACCCTGCACGGCGTCGGCGGCCACGGCTCCTCGCCGCAGAACACCATCGACCCGGTGGTAATCGGCGCGCGCTCGGTGATGGCCTACCAGACCATCGTCAGCCGCAACGTGGATCCGCAGAAACCGGCGGTGCTCACCGTCGGCGCCAGCCAGATCGGCGAAGCCAACAACGTGATCCCGGACAACGGCACCCTCAAGCTCAACCTGCGCTGGTACGAAAAGCCGGTGCGCCAGCAGATGCTCGACGCCATCAAACGGGAAACCAACGGCATCGCCCGGGCCGCCGGTGTCGCCGACGACAAAATGCCGGAATACACCCTCAAGGGGTACTCCGAACCGGTCTACAACGACGAGGCCCTGGCCGAACAGGCCCAGCAAACCCTGGCCGCCGGCCTCGGCAAAGAAGCGCTGATGCCCGGCTTCCCGCCGGTGATGGGCTCCGAGGATTTCCCCATGCTGGTGGCCGGCATCGAGGACACCCAGACCCTGTTCATGGAAGTGGGCGGCGGCGCCCCGGACGTGATGAAGAAATACATGGCGACCGGTGAACTGCCGCCGATGAACCACAACCCCAAGTTCGAGATCATCAACCCGCGCCTAGCCATCACCACCGCCGTGAAAGCCAACAGCCTGCTGCTGCTCGACGCGCTGTCGGTGGACTAGTGTTGTGGGAGCTTGCCTTGCAAGCGAAAGGCCGGAAAAGCCGGCCGGCAGGATGCCAGAGAGGCTGTTGGGGCTGCCTTTAAGAAGGTCTCTGGGATCCTGCCGGGTGGCTGAAAGCCACCCTTTCGCGGGCTGGGCCCGCTCACACAAG
>NZ_CAXPXK010000116.1:0-5993 GCF_964221125.1 Alloalcanivorax sp. | reverse complement strand
GACCGCATCAAAGTGGAAAGCGTGAAAAGCGAAGTGCTGGAGCCCGGCTACGGCTACCTGCGCGTGTCCCAGTTCCAGAACAACACCGGTCACGAAGCCAAGAAAGCCCTGAACGAATTGAAAGCCGAAGGCGAGCTGAGCGGGCTGATCCTCGACCTGCGCAACAACCCGGGCGGCGTGCTCGGCGGCGCGGTGGAAATCAGCGACCTGTTCCTCGACTCCGGGCTGATCGTCTACACCCAGGGCCGCGAGAGCGAGAGCCGCAACGACTACAAAGCCAACCCGGGCGATGAGATCGAAGGCCTGCCCCTGGTGGTGCTGGTCAACGGCGGCTCCGCCTCGGCGTCGGAAATCGTCGCCGGCGCCCTGCAGGACCAGGGCCGCGCCGTGGTGGTGGGCACCCGCACCTTCGGCAAGGGCTCGGTGCAGACGGTGCTGCCGATCAGCGGCGACAACGCCCTGAAACTGACCACCGCGCGCTACTACACGCCGGACGGCCGCTCGATCCAGGCGGAAGGCATCGAGCCGGATATCCCGGTGCAGGTGTCCAGCGTCGAGCTGCTGAAAGACCAGCGCCCCCGCGAAGCGGACCTGCCTCACCACCTGCTCAACCAGGCGCAGAAGGAAGCGCTGGAGAAAGGCGGCGAAGAGCCCCTGGCCAGTCGTGACTACCCACTGTCCCAGGCGCTCTCGATCCTCAAGGGCATCAACCTGGCGGAACGGCGGCGCGCCGACCGCGAGGAGTAACCCGCCCGAACGCGCCGGTCAGGACGTGACCGGCGCCCGGCCGATGCCCGTAAGGCGGGCATAGCCGATCATCAGGAAGCCGAACAGGAACATCATCACTCCGTACACCGCCGCCGGCACGGACATGGCGTCCGACTGCAGCAGGGTCAGGGTCACCATCAGGCCCAGGGTGCCGTTCTTGATGCCCAGCTCAATGGCCACCGTGAACGCCTGCGGCCGGCTCAGCCCGATCAGGCGGCCACCGAACAGGCCCAGCCCCAGGCCGATCAGATTGAGCAGTATCACCGCCGCGCCGCCCTGGCGCAGCAGCACCAGCGCTTCCGCGCCCAGGTCCACCAGCAGCATCACGATCACCGCCACCAGCACCAGCAGCCCGAACACGCTGACCAGCTTCTCGCCCTTCACCGCCCAGTCCTGGCGGAAGTGACGAATGGTCATGCCGATGCTCACCGGCACCAGGATGATCACCACCAGGGTCAGGATGGTGCGCAGCACCGGCAACTCCAGGACCAGATCGCTGTCACGGAAGTGGCCCAGCGCCCAGCTGGTAAACATCGGCAGGGTCACCACCGTGACCAGGCTGGCGGCCACCGTCAGCACGATGGACAGCGCCACGTCGCCACGGCCGAGAAAGGCGAACAGGTTGGAGGTGGTGCCGCCCGGGCAGGCGGCGATGATCACCAGCCCCACCGCCAGCGCCGGGGAGAGGTCCAGCGTCATCGCCAGGCCCACGCCCACCAGCGGCAGCAGCACGATCTGCGCCACCAGGCCGTAAACGGTGGCCCGCGGGGCGATCAATACTTCGCGGAAGTCCTTGGGGGTGAGGGTGAGCCCCATGCCCACCATGATGAGAAACAGGGCGGCGGGTAAACCGATTTCAACCAGACTGGCCTGATCCATGCTGCGCTCCTTTTTTATTATCGCAAGGAGCTTAGCCTACGGGGCCCCTGGCGGCGACTCTTGTACAGAGCGCTTGCCGGTCAGCCGTCGGTGGGCGGCTTGCGCAGCGCCTTGGTCTGGCCGTGGCGGGTCTTTTTATCCATGCGCTTGCGCTTGGCGGCCTTGGACGGCTTGGTGGGCTTGCGCTTTTTCTGCTCCACGGTGGCGTCCAGGATCAGCGCTTTCAGCCGCGCCAGGGCGTCATCCAGGTTCTTTTCCTGGGTGCGGAAGCGCTGTGCCTTGATCACCACCACCCCTTCGGTGGTGATGCGCCGGTCGGACCAGGCCAGCAGCCGCTCCTTGTAGAACTCGGGCAGCGACGAGGCGCCGATGTCGAAACGCAGATGGATCGCCGAGGCGACCTTATTGACGTTCTGGCCACCGGCGCCCTGGGCGCGGATCGCCTGCCATTCGATCTCGGACTCGGGGATGGTCACATTGTTGGAGATTTTCAGCATGGGTCCTTCCTGGCCGGGGGAGTTACCGGGCTCGCGCGATAAAGCGGTCGAGCGCATTGGCGAAGGTCTGGACGTCGCTTTTGCCCAGCGATGACGGGCCACCGGTCTGCACCCCGGCGGAGCGCAGCTCTTCCATGAAATCCCGGCGGCCCAGATGTTCGCGGATGCTCTCGCTGTCGTAAAGGGTGCCACGGGGGTTGAGCGCGGTGCCACCGCTCTCCACCACCCGGGCGGCCAGCGGGATGTCGCCGGTGATCACCAGGTCGCCGGCCTGGACCTGCTCGGCGATGTAATCGTCGGCGCGGTCAAAGCCGGCTTCCACCTGTACCGCACGGAGGTGCGGCGAGCGCGGCTTGGGGATGAAATGGTTGGCCACCAGGGTGGTCTCGATGGCGCGCCGGTCGGCGGCGCGGAACAGCACGTCGCGGATCACGGCCGGACAGGCGTCCGCGTCTATCCAGATCCGCACGTCAGGTCCCCGGCAGTATCACAGGCGCATCTCAATGCCGGCGCTGTGCATGTACTGCTTGGCCTCGGCGATGCTGTACTCGCCGAAGTGGAAGATCGAGGCCGCCAGCACCGCGTCCGCGCCGCCCTGGATCACCCCGTCCACCAGGTGCTGCAGGTTGCCGACGCCACCGGAGGCGATCACCGGCACCGGCACCGCGTCGGAAATGGCGCGGGTCAGGGCGATGTCGAAGCCGTTCTTGGTGCCGTCCCGGTCCATGCTGGTGAGCAGGATCTCGCCGGCGCCGTAATCGGTCATGCGGCGCGCCCACTCCACCGCGTCGATGCCGGTGGGGTTGCGGCCACCGTGGGTGAAGATCTCCCAGCGGTTGGCTTCGCTTTCGCCGCTCACCTTCTTGGCGTCGATGGCCACCACGATGCACTGGGACCCGAAACGCTCGGCGGCCTCGCGCACGAACTCCGGGTTTTTCACCGCCGCCGAATTGATGCCCACCTTGTCGGCGCCGGCATTGAGCAGGTTGCGGATGTCCTGGATGGTGCGCACACCGCCGCCCACGGTGAGCGGGATAAACACCTGGCTGGCCATGCGCTCGACCATTTCCAGGGTGGTGTCACGGTCCTCGTGACTGGCGGTGATGTCCAGGAAGGTGATCTCGTCGGCGCCGGCCTCGTTATAGCGGCGCGCCACCTCCACCGGGTCGCCGGCGTCGCGGATATCCACGAATTTCACGCCCTTGACCACCCGGCCGTCGTCCACGTCCAGGCAGGGGATGATTCGCTTGGCTAGTGTCACTTTCGCACTCCACTACCGGTGGTGCCGGACATGCCCGGCCCCCGGGATTGCAGCTCGTCGGCCAGGGCCTGGCCCTGGGCGAAATCCAGGGTGCCCTCGTAAATGGCGCGGCCGGTGATGGCACCGGTGATGCCCACGGTCCGTGCCCCGCACAGACGGCGCACGTCTTCCATGTCGGTGATGCCGCCGGAGGCGATCACCGGAATGCTGATCGCTTCGGCAAGCCGCTCGGTGGCTTCCACGTTGACGCCCTGCAGCATGCCGTCACGGCTGATGTCGGTGTAGACGATGGCCACCACGCCGTCGTGCTCGAACTGGCGCGCCAGGTCCACCACGTCGATGTCGGTGACCTCGGCCCAGCCGTCGGTGGCCACTTTACCGTCCTTGGCATCCAGGCCGACGATCACGTGGCCGGGGAACTGCTTGCACATATCGCGCACGAACTGCGGCTCTTTCACCGCCTTGGTGCCGATGATCACCCACTGAACGCCGGCGTCCAGGTAGGCCTGAATGGTCTCGGCGCTGCGGATGCCGCCGCCGATCTGGATCGGCAGGCCCGGGTGGGCGCGGGCAATGGCGTTGACGATCTCGCCGTTCACCGGCTCACCGGCGAAGGCGCCGTTCAGGTCCACCAGGTGCAGGCGCCGGGCGCCCTGCTTCACCCAGTGGTCGGCCACCGCCACCGGGTCCTCGGAAAACACCGTGTCGTCGTCCATGCGGCCCTGCTTGAGGCGTACGCAATGGCCGTCTTTCAAATCGATGGCGGGAATCAGTTCCATGACGATCTCGCTTGTTTAACAGGCTGAAATAAGAGGACGCGGCGCTCAGGGCCGCCAGCGCAGAAAGTTTTCCAGCAGCTTGAGGCCGGCGTCGGCGCTCTTTTCCGGGTGGAACTGCACCGCGAACACATTGCGCTTGGCGACGGCGGCGGCGAACGCCAGGCCGTACTCACAGCGGCCGGCCATCTGCTCGTCGGGCACCCCGGTGGCGCAGTAGCTGTGCACGAAGTAGAAGCGGCTGTTGTCGTCGATGCCCGCCCACAGCGGGTGGTCGTTGACCTGCTGCACCTGATTCCAGCCCATGTGCGGCACCTTCAGCGGGCGCCCGGTGTCGCCCATGGGCGCGCCGAAAAACTGCACCCGACCGGAGAACACACCCAGGCAGTCGATGCCGTCGTTCTCTTCGCTGAAGTCCATCATCGCCTGCATGCCCACGCAGATGCCGAGCACCGGCTTATAGGCGTCGATGGCGTCGAGAATCGCCCGGTCCAGGCCGGTTTCGGTGATCACCTTGATGCAGTCGCGGATCGCGCCGACGCCGGGGAACACCACCCGGTCGGCGGCGCGCACCTGCTCCGGATCGCCGGTAATCACGATTCGCTGACCGTCGGCGGCCATCTTTTCCAGCGCTTTGCCGGCGGAATGGAGATTGCCCATGCCGTAGTCGACTACGGCCACGGTTTCGCTCATGGGGCGCCTCGAGTGGTTTACGGGTTTTCGGTGAGCGTGCCCTTGGTGCTCGGGGTCACGCCGTCCATGCGCGGATCCGGCTCCACCGCCATGCGCAGGGTGCGCCCGAACGCCTTGAACACGGTCTCGGCCTGGTGGTGGGCGTTCTTGCCGCGCAGATTGTCGATATGCACGGTGATCATGGCATGGTTCACCAGCCCCTGGAAAAACTCATAGAACAGGTCCACGTCGAACCCGCCGATCATGCCGCGGGTGAAATCCACGTGCATTTCCAGGCCGGGGCGGCCGGACAGGTCGATCACCACCCGCGTCAGGGCCTCGTCCAGCGGCACATAGGCGTGGCCGTAGCGGCGCACGCCCTTCTTGTCGCCCCAGGCGCGGGCCAGGGCCTGGCCCAGGGTGATGCCGATGTCCTCCACCGTGTGGTGGGCATCGATGTGCAAGTCGCCCTTGGCCTCAATGTCCAGGTCGATCAGACCGTGGCGGGCCACCTGGTCGAGCATGTGTTCCAGGAACGGCAGGCCGGTATCCAGCTTGCTCACTCCGGTGCCATCGAGATTCACGCTGACGCGAATCTGGGTCTCCAGGGTGTTTCGCTCCACGGTGGCGCGGCGTTCGCTCATCGGTACCTCCAGAAAACGGAACCCCGTATTATACGGCCCTCGGCGCCCCCTCACCAGCGCGGCGGCCATTTACCGGTTAGCGGAGACACTATGCCGATCAGTCTTGAATTTCATTCCCCCGACGCGGAACTGGCGCAACGCTTCAGCAAAGTGTTGCGCGACGACCCCGACTACGCCGCCGAACTGGGCCAGGCCCTGGACGCCGGGCGCCCGGTGGCGGCCGCCCACTTCAACGGCGCGCCGGTGGCGGTGGCGCTGCTCGACGGCAACGCCCTGGCATGGATGGTGGTGCACCCGGCCACCCGCGGACGCGGCGTGGGGCGGGACTTTCTGCGCTTGCTGGAGAAACATCACGGCGGCGCGCTAACACTGCCGGAGAAATGCCAGCGCTAGCGATTGTGCGAGCGGGCCCCGCCCGCGAAAGGCGGCGCCAGCCGCCGGCAGGATTCCAGAGACCTGCCGGATTGCGCTTTCAATAGCCGTTTCTGGGATCCTG
>NZ_CAXPXK010000115.1:0-4719 GCF_964221125.1 Alloalcanivorax sp. | reverse complement strand
GCCCTGGGCGACCTGGGGCACGCCCTCAAGACGCCGCTGGCGGTGCTGCGCAACCGCTGCGACACGGAACTGCGCCAGCGCGCCCCGGAACTGCACGCCCTGCTGCTGGCGCAACTGGACCACATCGAAGCCAATGTGCGCCGCGCCCTGGGCCGCGCCCGCGTCGCCGCCGGCGCCACCGCCGCCACCCGCTTCGAACCGGGCCAGGATCTGGAAGCCCTGGCCGACACCCTGCGCCGCGCCCACCGCAAGCCGCTCAACCTGGTGGTGCAGGGCACCGGGCTGCCGCCGCTGGCGGTGGAGCGCGGCGACATGCTGGAACTGCTCGGCAACCTGCTCGACAACGCCTGCAAATGGGCCGCCGGCGAGGTACGGTTGGCACTGGCGCGGGACGGCGGCCTGTTGACGGTCACCGTGGACGACGACGGGCCCGGCATCCCGCCATCACGCCGCGAGCAGGTGCTGCAGCGCGGCCGCCGCCTGGATGAGCGGGTCGCCGGCGACGGTCTGGGTCTGGCCATCGTCAGTGACACGGTGGCCGCCTACGGCGGACAGCTGACCCTCACCGACAGCCCGCTGGGCGGTCTGCGGGTGCGGCTTGCGCTGCCGCTGCCGGACTGAATCGCGGAACTTTCCCGTTATGCGGGTCTCCACCCCTGAACGGCTGTATCAACAGGAGAAGGGAATCATGCGCGTATTCACATCCTTGCTGGCGCTGTGCGCGCTGGCGCTCGGCAACCCGGCCATGGCGGCGGAAAAGCCCGCCTTCGACGCCCGCCTCAGCGGCTACGACTACCCCCATCCGGTGCACACCCTGAAGCTGGACAGCCAGCGGCAGACGCTGGAAATGGCCTATATGGACGTGCGCCCGGAGCAGCCCAACGGCGACACCGTGCTGCTGCTGCACGGCAAGAATTTCTCCGGCGCCTATTGGCAAACCACCATCGAGCGGCTGACCGAGGAAGGCTACCGCGTGGTGGTGCCGGACCAGATCGGCTTCGGCAAATCCAGCAAGCCGGAACACTTCCAGTATTCCTTCCAGACCCTGGCCGATCACACCCGCACCTTGCTGGACACACTGGAGGTGGACAGCGCCACCGTGGTGGGCCACTCCATGGGCGGCATGCTCGCCACCCGCTTCACGCTGATGTTCCCCGAGCGCAGCGACGGCCTGGTGCTGGTCAATCCCATCGGTTTGGAAGACTGGCGTCAGGACGTGCCCTGGCAGTCCGTGGACGCCTGGTACCAGGGCGAGCTGAAAAAGAAACCCGAAGACATCAAGGCCTACATGACCAAGGCGTACTTCGACGGTCAGTGGAAGGAAGAGTACGCGCCCTTGCTGACCATTCAGCAGGGCTGGCTGCGCGGCCCGGACTACAAGCGCATCGCCTGGAATTCCGCACTGCACTACGACATGATCTTCAACCAGCCGGTGGTCTACGAGTTCCCCGACGTCAAAGCGCCGACGCTGCTGATCATCGGCAACCGCGACCGCACCGCCCTGGGCCGCAATCGCGCGCCGGAAGAAAAGCAGAAAGAACTGGGGCGCTATGATCGTCTCGGCGACAAGGCCGCCGAAGCCATTCCCGACGCCAAGCTGGTGGAACTGGAAGGCATCGGCCACGTCCCCCAGTACGAAGCCTACGACGACTACATCGAAGCTCTCACCGACTTCCTGTCGGCACAGCGCTAACGGCTTTTGGGAGCGGCTGTGTGGGAGCTTGCCTTGCAAGCGAAAGGCCGGCTTTGCCGGCCGGCAGGATTCCAGAGACCTTGTTGGTACTGCTTTTAGAGAGGCCTCTGGGATCCTGCCGGGAGCTCCGCTCCCTTTCGCGGGCTAGGCCCGCTCCCACAAAGTTTGCTCCTGAACCGGGCTACGGAGTCCGCTCAGCCGGCCGCACAGCGGCCAGCATCAGCGCCACCGCCTGGTCGCTGACCGCCTCCATGTCCTGCCGGTCCACATAAATGCCGTCCAGCAACAGCCGGCACAGGCCGTGCAGCGTGGCCCAGCTGGCCTGGGCCACGCGCAGGGCGTCGGTGCCGCCGGGCAGGTGGGCGCCGATGCCGTCCGCTTCGAGCTTATCCACGTAACGCCGGAAGCAGCCGTGCGCCACCCGCGTCAGCGACTCGGTGGGGCGCCCGGTCTTCCACAGGGTACGGCCGAACATCAGCTCGTATTGCTCCGGGTCGTCGCAGGCGAAGCGCAGGTAGCCGCGCACGAAACGGCGCAGCCCGGGCTCCGGGTCGTCCGCCCGGAAGTCGGCCTCTTCCATCAACCGGTCCAGCCGGCGGAAGCCGTCCTCGGCGAGGGCGCAGAGCAGCGCGTTCTTATCGGTGAAGTGGTGGTAGGGCGCGGTGCGCGACACCCCGGCGCGTTCCGCCAGGCGCCGCAGCGACAGCCCTTCCACGCCCTGTTCGCGCAGCAGTACGGCGGCCTCGCGAAGCAGGGCGGCGTGCAGGTCTCCGTGATGGTAGCGGCCCGGTTGCGTCATGGTGGTTGCCTGCCTTTCGAAGTCACGGATGTTATCTTGACAGCGTCAACATAGCACCCTATCTTGACGGCGTCCAGATTGCAGCCAGGCGGCCGCCGCGTACAACGTCGCGCGGCCCGCCCAGCCCACAAAGGAGAACACCATGGCGGCCAACGGTTATTCCCACCTGCTTTCCCCCCTGGATCTGGGGCATACCCAGCTCAAGAACCGGGTGATCATGGGGTCCATGCACACCGGCCTGGAAGACCGTTTCTGGCACTACCCGAAGCTGGCCGCCTATTTCGCCGAGCGGGCGCGGGGCGGGGTGGCCCTGTCCGTGACCGGCGGCATCAACCCCAACCGCCACGGCTGGTTCTACCCGCTGTCCGGCACCTTCAACAGCAAGCTGGATATCCGAAACCACCGCAAGATCACCGAGGCGGTGCACCGCGAAGGCGGCAAGATCGCGCTGCAGGTGCTGCACGCCGGCCGCTACAGCTACCACCCGTTTTCCCGCTCCGCCTCGGCGATCAAAAGCCCGATCAACCCGTTCAAGCCCAAGGCCATGAGCACCCGCGAAGTGCGCTCCACGGTGCAGGACTTCGCGCGCACCGCCGAGCTGGCCAAGGAAGCCGGCTACGACGGCGTGGAGATCATGGGTTCCGAGGGCTATCTGATTAATCAGTTCACCGCGCCGCGCACCAACAAGCGCAGCGACGAGTACGGCGGCAGCGCCGAAAACCGCCGCCGCTTCCCGGTGGAGATCGTCGAGGAAACCCGCCGCCGATGCGGCGAGGACTTCATCATCATGTACCGCCTCTCGGTGATTGATCTGGTGCCCGACGGCAGCACCCGCGAGGAGGTGCTGGATCTGGCCCGCGCCATCGAAAAAGCCGGCGCCAGCCTGATCAACAGCGGCATCGGCTGGCACGAAGCGCGGGTGCCCACCATCGTCACCTCGGTGCCCCGGGCGGCGTTCGCGGAAGTCACCCGCCAGGTGAAAAACGTGGTGTCGATCCCGGTGGTGGCCTCCAACCGGATCAACGATCCGGACACCGCCGAGCGCATCATCGCCAGCGGCCAGGCGGACGCGGTGTCCATGGCCCGGCCGCTGCTGGCGGACTCGGAGTTCGTCAACAAGGCCGCCGAAGGCCGCGCCGACGAGATCAACACCTGCATCGCCTGCAACCAGGCCTGCCTGGATCATACCTTCGAGCTCAAGCGCGCCTCCTGCCTGGTGAACCCGCGCGCCTGCCATGAAACCGAGCTGGTCTATCTGCGCACCGCCACGCCCAAGAAAGTGGCGGTGGTGGGCGCCGGCCCCGCCGGGCTGGCCTGCGCCACGGTGGCGGCGGAGCGCGGCCACGACGTGACCCTGTTCGACCAGGCCGGCGAGATCGGCGGTCAGTTCAACATGGCCAAGGTGATCCCCGGCAAGGAAGAGTTCCACGAGACCCTGCGCTACTTTCAAAAGCGCATCGAACGCACCGGCGTCAAGGTGGTGCTGAACCGGCGCGTGGAGAGCGACGAACTGGAGCGCGAAGGCTTCCAGGAGATCGTCATCGCCACCGGGGTGTCCCCGCGCCGGCCGGGCATCGACGGCATCGACCACGCCAAGGTGGTGTCCTACGTGGACGTGCTGCGTGGCAAGGTGCAGGTGGGCGAACGCGTGGCGATCATCGGCGCCGGCGGCATCGGCTTCGACGTGGCGGAATTCCTGGCCGAAGCGCCCCGCGACGGCGCCCAGCCGCTGCCCGAATGGCTGGCGGAGTGGGGCGTGGATTTCAACGCGGACACCCGTGGCGGCCTGGTGGACAAGCACCCGGAAACCCCGGCGCGGAAAATCTACCTGCTGCAGCGCAAGGAAAGCACGCCGGGCAAGGGGCTGGGCAAAACCAGCGGCTGGGTGCACCGCGCCACGCTCAAGCACCGCAATGTGGAGATGCTGCCCGGTTGCAGCTACGACCGTATCGACGATCATGGCCTGCACATCACGCAGAACGACAAGCAGGGTTTGCTGGAAGTGGACCAGGTGGTGATCTGTGCCGGCCAGGAATCGCTGCGCGAGCTCTATCAGGAACAGGCCGCCAACCACCATCTGATCGGTGGCGCCGACTTGGCCGCCGAGCTGGACGCCAAGCGCGCCATCAAACAAGGCTCGGAGCTTGCCGCGCGGCTTTAGCCGCGCGGCAAGCTCAATGAATAGTTAATAGTGAACAGTTAATAGCGAAACAAAGAAGGCGCGGGG